>JAZNLC010000033.1:0-4657 GCA_045578895.1 Faecousia sp.
GATTTTGAAACCGACGAGCAGTGCCGGGAGCTGGTGCGGCTCTATGATAAATGGAACGGCTATGACAATGGCCGTATCCGCATCGACGCGGGTATTTATGCCGAGTATACGGGCAATCATAAGCTGTGGGAAGGTCTGGCGGCCTTTGCCGCTGAAAAGCAGACCGGCATGCAGCTGCACCTGAGCCAGACCCAGGAAGAAGTGGATTCCTGCCTGGACCGTACCGGCCTGGGTCCAGCGGAGCTTTTGGATTGCCATGGTATGTTCCGCGTTCCCACCACTGCGGCCGGCTGTGCCTGCCTGTCCGAAGAAGAGCGGCAGCTTTTAGGCAAACGCAGAGTCACTGCCGTTGCCACCCCCATGACCGCTGCCAAATCCGGTGATCCTGTAACTCCCATTTCCGCCTGCGTGAAAGCCGGCATGAATGTGGCGCTGGGTACCGGCGGTGCTGTGGAATGCGGCAATCTGGACCTGTTTGAAGTGATGCGCTATGCTGCGCTGGATGCCCGCCGGGTCGCGGAAAACGCTTCCGCCCTGCCCTCCCATGCCGCGCTGATGATGGCCACCGTCTGCGGCGCCATGGCTCAGGGCCGTGCAGACCGCTGCGGTATGCTGAAAGAGGGCATGGACGCGGATATCGTACTGGTGGATTTCTCCGCCCCCCACCTGATGCCCTGCCATAACGTGATCTCCGGTCTGGTGTTCTCCGCCAAGGGCGGAGACGTAGCTATGACCATGGTAGAAGGCAAGATCCTCTACCAAAACGGCCAGTTCCCCACCCTGGATCTGAAGACCGCAGTGGAAGAACTGACGCAGTACGCTATCCCCAAGCTCTTCTCCGACAGTCAGTAAGGAGGCACACATGTCACAAACTCCCAAAAAGCAAAACTTTCTCCACGGTGCCACACTTTTAGCGGCGGCTACCGTGATCGTTAAGGTCATCGGCGCGCTGTATAAGCTGCCGCTGAAAATGGTCATCGGCGATGAAGGCTACAGCTATTTCTCCACCGCTTACGATATCTATACCGTCCTGCTGCTGATCTCCACCGCAGGTCTGCCGGTGGCGATGAGCCGCATGATCAGCCAGGCCACTTCCCTGGGCAACCAAAACCAGGTCAAGCGGGTCTATTCCTCCGCAAAGATCCTGTTCTATGCCATCGGCGGTGTCAGCACATTGCTGATGATGGTCTTCTGCCGCCAGCTGGCTGCCGCCCTGGAACAGCCGGATGCCTGGTTTGCTATCGTATGTCTCGGCCCCTGCGCCTTCTTAATGGGTATCATTTCCACCTACCGTGGCTTCTTCCAGGGCCAGGGCAATATGATCCCCACCTCTGTCAGCCAAGTGCTGGAAGCGGTATTCAAGCTGATCGTTGGTCTGGTTGCTGCGGTGCTGATCCTGCACTTCACCGGTAATATTCCTTTGGCTGCCGGCGGCGCTATTTTGGGCGTTACCGTCAGCTGCCTGGTGTCCTGCATCTACCTCTTCGGTATCTTCCGCAAAGCCTTTGACGCGGTTCCTGACTCCGAAGGTGAGGTCACCTCTTACGGTAAGACTACCAAGAATCTTTTAGCCATTGCCATCCCTATCACCATTGGCGCTGCCGGTCTGCAGCTTCTGACGGTCATTGAAACCAGCCTGTACATGGACCGGCTGATCGCCCTGCTGGAAAGCAACCGGCTTCTTTCTCCCCTGGTGGATATTTTGGAGCGGGAAGTGGTAGCCGCCAATCCCCAGGGTTTGACCGCCGCGGAGCGTTATGCCAAGATCGCCGCCAACTTCAACGGTATCTACAATATGGGCAAGACCATCTACAATCTGCCCAATGCCCTGATCACCCCTATTACCATCAGTATCATTCCAGCCATTACCTCCCAGCTGACCCTGAGCAATGACAAGGGTGTTAAGGATACCACAGAGTCCGCAGCCCGGGTCACCGCGCTGCTGAGTCTTCCCTGCGCCGTGGGGCTGATGGTTCTGTCCGAGCCGATTATGGCGCTGCTGGGCGGCTACAGCGGAGAAAAGCTGGTGCTGGCCTCTCAGCTGATGACCCTTTTAGGCATCTCTGTATTCCTGCATGCCATTGTTTTGCTGACCAACGCCATCATGCAGGCCAACGGCCACGCGGGCATTCCCGTAGTCAATATGCTGTGCAGCGGTGTTATCAAGCTGGCAGTTGTCTATATTTTGGCGGGCAATCCGGCCATCGGCATTTTGGGTGTGCCCATGGGCACTGCCCTTTGCAACCTGTGCATCACCATTTTGAATCTCTTTGCCATCGGCCGCTGCATCCCCCAAAAGCCCGCCGTTGTGCGTAATCTGCTGCGGCCCATGCTGCCTGCCATCGTGATGGGCGTTGCTGCTTGGGGTATTTGGAAAGGTCTTTTGGCGCTTGGCATCGGCAGCCGCGTCATTTTGTGCGGACTTCCCATTGCCATCGCGGCTGTGATCTATCTGGTATGCGCGGTCCTCTTCAAGGCCATTACCAAAGAAGATTGCCTGCTGCTTCCCAAGGGCAAGAAAATCGCTAAATTGCTCAAGTTATAATTTTTATCAGCAAATACAGAAAAACTCTTGCATTTTGGGGAAATATGTGATATTTTAGTCTCCCATTTTAGAAGAGATCTTTTGGAAAGAAGGCATATTATGAACAAAACCGATCTGATCGCTGCCGCAGCGGAGCAGTCCGGCCTGTCCAAGAAGGATACCGAGCGGGTTCTGAACGCAGCCATCGACACCATCGTTGCCTCTCTGGCAAAGGGCGAGCGTGTGCAGATCTCCGGCTTCGGCATTTTTGAAGCCAAGGAGCGCGAAGCCCGTGTAGGCCGCAACCCCCGCACTAAGGAAACCATCGAAATTCCTGCTACCCGCACCCCCGCTTTCAAGGCCAGCAAGGCACTGAAAGACACCGTCGCCAAGTAATCCCATGCGTCTGGATAAGTATTTGAAGGTCTCCCGCCTGATCAAGCGCCGTACCGTAGCCAACGAGGCCTGCGATAACGGACGCATCAGCGTCAACGGCCGCGTCGTCAAAGCCAGCTACGAAGTGAAGGTTGGCGACAAGCTGGAAATTGCAATGGGTACACGGACCATTGCGGTAGAAGTGCTGCAGGTAGCTGACAATGTCCGTAAGGACGATGCCAGCGCCATGTACAAAGAGGTATAAAAGGGCCGAAAAAATCGGCCCTTCCCCCTAAAAAACCGTGAAAAACCCCTTGACAATGGGTTTTTCATGTGATATACTTTGCGAGTAATAAAGAAGGCTGAACATCCGCCTCACCGTAAGCGAACGCAAAACGGTCAATATTCCACTTCTCCTTATGGGGATGTTAGGGATTGGTGCGGATGCTAGGCATCCGCTTTTTTTGTTATTAGGTAACCCGGCTTCCGGTGTTGCCGCCACTTATGGAGGTGCTTACCATCGCTAAGTTAGATCATCAGCTCAATGAGGAGATCCGCGACAAAGAGATCCGTCTGATCGGTGCCGACGGTGCCCAGCTGGGTATCGTATCCGCCGCTGAAGCCAACGCCATGGCCGAAGAGCAGGGCATGGATCTGGTGAAGATCTCTCCCAACGCTGTCCCCCCCGTCTGCAAGATCATGGATTATTCCAAATTCTGCTACGACCAGAAGAAGCGGGAGAAGGATGCCAAGAAGAACCAGCGGGTCGTGGAAGTAAAAGAGATCCGCATGAGCCCCAGCATCGACACCAACGACTTCAACACCAAGGTGAAGGCCGCCCAGAAGTTCCTGGCCGACGGCAACCGTGTGAAGGTCAGCGTCCGTTTCCGTGGCCGCGAAATGGCCCACACCAACCTGGGCGAGAAGCTTCTGATCGACTTCGCCGATGCCTGCGCTGAAATTGCCAGCATGGAAAAGAATCCTAAGCTGGAAGGCCGTTTTATGGCCATGTTCCTGACCCCCAAAAATGCTAAGTAATTACCAAAGATACGGAAGGAGAACTACCTATGCCTAAGCTGAAAACCCATAGCGGTGCAAAGAAGAGATTCAACCTGACCAAGTCCGGTAAGGTTAAGAGAGCCCGCGCTTACAAGAGCCATATCCTCACCAAGAAGGACACCAAGCGTACCCGTCGTCTTCGTACCACTGCTTACGCTGACGCAACCAACGTGGCTGCCGTCAAGAAGATGATCCCTTACAAATAAGCACAGGAGGATATTGAGAAATGGCAAGAGTTAAAGGCGCAATGATGACGCGCAAGAGAAGAAATGCTACCCTGAAGCTGGCTAAGGGCTACTGGGGTTCTAAGTCCAAGCACTTTAAGATGGCCAAGCAGCAGGTCATGAAGTCCGGCAACTATGCTTTCGCTGGCCGTAAGCAGAAGAAGCGTGACTTCCGTCGCCTGTGGATCACCCGTATCAATGCTGCTGTCGCTCCCTACGGCATGAACTACTCCACCTTCATGAACGGTATCAAGAAGGCTGGCATCGAGATGAACCGTAAGAGCCTGTCCGAGATGGCTATCCAGGACACCGCTGCTTTCGCTGCTGTTGTTGCACAGGCAAAGGCTGCTCTGAAGTAATTTTTTACAGACTCCGTGGGAACACGGGGTCTGTATTTTTTGGGAGGAGACCTCTATGGAACTGAAGCACATCGCCACCAGGGATGGGCGGTTGTCCACATTTTTAAAGCAGGAAC
>JAZNLC010000034.1:0-14443 GCA_045578895.1 Faecousia sp.
TGGCTACGATCCGACTTGGTTACCAATCCACATCTGCCGCGTCCGGTTCCGGATTCATTCTGACAGATGACGGTTATATTCTCACCAACCATCATGTCATTGAAGATTCCGATTCCATCACCGTCACGCTCTACGATGACACCTCCTACGAGGCTGCTTTGATCGGCTATGATGAGAGCAACGATATTGCGGTTTTGAAAATTGAAGCCGAAGATCTTGTGCCCGTTATTTTAGGGGATTCCGACAAGATGAATGTGGGCGACAGCGTGGTTGCCATCGGCAATCCTTTGGGAGAACTCACTTTCTCTCTCACCTCCGGTTCCATCAGCGCCAAAGACCGTGAGATCACCATGTCCACCGGCGCAACTATGCGGCTAATGCAGACCGACTGCGCCATCAACTCCGGTAACTCCGGCGGCGCCCTGTTTAATCTGTACGGTGAAGTGATCGGTATTACCAATGCAAAATACTCCAGCAATTCCTCTTCCGGCGCTTCCATAGATAACATTGGCTTTGCGATCCCCATCAACAAAGCCCGGAGCATTGCGGAAAGTATTATTGAAAAAGGTTACTTCGCCAAACCCTATATCGGTGTATCCGTTGTAAATGTCAGCGAAGAGACTCAAAGTTACGGTCTTCCCAAGGGTGCGGCTGTCAAAAGCGTGGTGGAGGATTCCCCCGCGGAAACTGCAGGCTTGCAGATAAATGATATTATCACACATGTGGGTGACACGGAAATTACAGGAAGTTCCGACCTGGTAAGCATTGTGGGAAGTGCGGCAGTGGGTGACACCTATACCCTCACCGTATTCCGTCAGGGGCAAACCATCACACTCACCATTACAGTCGGTGAACAGATCCAGTCCGCACTGGAAAATGAGGAAGCAAAGCAGTCTGAACCTGCGCCGCAAAATCCATGGGGTAACGGAAAATAATCCACTAAGGGAGCAATATTGCTCCCTTAGTGCTTTTTTAGAAACTTTCTTTTCCATTTATTGTGATTCATTTCATTTTCATCTTGATTTTCTCATAAAAATGAATAAAATATAGCTTATATTCTACCCGGCGAAAGGATGACACTGCTATGAACCAAATTTACATTCCTCAGGGCTACCGTCCCCCACTGGACGCATATGATACACAACGGGCCATTGCCTACATTAAGCAGGCATTTCAAGAGGAGTTCTCCAACGCACTGAATTTAAAGCGTGTATCTGCACCTCTGTTCGTTACCGACGCATCGGGTTTGAATGATAATTTGAATGGATACGAACGGGCTGTCAGCTTCGACATTCCCGCGGTGGGAATGGATGCGGAAGTTGTACACTCTCTTGCCAAGTGGAAGCGTCTTGCGCTGAAACGGTACGGATTCGGTATGGGTCAGGGTTTATACACCGATATGAACGCTATCCGCAGAGATGAAGACTTGGACAACATCCACTCCATTTATGTGGACCAGTGGGACTGGGAAAAGGTGATCACCGCTCAGAACCGCAATTTGGATTACTTAAAGCTCATCGTGAACGCCATCGTCCGCGCCATCTGCGATACCAATGACCGTCTCCATGTTCGCTTCCCTCAGCTTCGGACGGAGCTTTCCAGAGAAGTCAGCTTTATCACTACCCAGGAATTGGAAGATCTGTACCCCGATTTGGATGGAAATGAACGGGAAACAGCCTATGTCCGTAATCATCACACCGCCTGCATTATGCAGATTGGCGGCAAGCTTCGTTCTGGAAAACCCCACGGCGGCCGTGCTCCCGACTATGATGACTGGAATTTGAACTGCGATATTTTCTTCTGGGATGAGGTTTTGGGACGCGCTTTGGAGATCTCCTCCATGGGTATCCGTGTGGATGCGGAATCTTTGGACAGA
This sequence comes from Faecousia sp., assembly GCA_045578895.1. Classification (GTDB taxonomy): domain Bacteria; phylum Bacillota; class Clostridia; order Oscillospirales; family Oscillospiraceae; genus Faecousia. Next base: position 1,877 of record JAZNLC010000034.1, read on the forward strand.
CAGCTGGCCATTTCCGGCTGCGACAACCGCCGCGGTCTTCCCTTCCATAAAATGCTTTTGGCAAATGAACTGCCTCTTACCATCGGCGGTGGTATCGGTCAGTCAAGACTTGCCATGCTGATGCTGGGTTGCGCCCACATCGGCGAAGTGCAGTCCAGTGTTTGGGACGATAAAACCATTGAAAAATGCGCTTTGGCCGGTATTCCCCTGCTGTAATACATGCTTTTGAGAGTCGTATTATACGGCTCTCTTTTTTGCCTTCTCAAATCGCAACTATGGGAATAGGACATTATTTTTTTATGATGTCACAATTCCATATTCACAAAACAGATTCTTAATGATATGATAATTTAAAAACAGAGGAGGAACCGGAATGAAAGTCCTTCAAAACACCATGTTCTTTGACAGAAAATATATTTCTGCCGGTTACACCCGTTGGGGATTTGACCCCGCACGCCTTACAGAAGAAGGCAGAAAACAGGTAGATACCCTTATCAACCAATGGGGTTTGGATGTTACCATAGGGCAACATTACACGATGGGCACCATGAAGCCCTTCGGCATTCATTTTCAGGTAGAAAAACCCCGGATCGAGGAGGCCGTTCTTCTTCCTGACAAGCCATGGGAAACGCTTCTAAACTACGCAAACACGATTTTCGACAAAAAGGATAGCAAATACAAACTTTGGTACTCCGTCCTTAGGACAAGTGATGTCAAGCTGACTTACAAGGATGGAACTGATTTTAATCAAAAATGGCTTACATGTTATGCGGAAAGCGAAGACGGTATTCACTGGACCAAACCGGATTTAAACTATATCCTCTTCAACAGTGAACCAACAAACATTTTGGATGTTGAAATTGATTCCAGTACTGTTTTCATTGACCCCAACCCAACAGATGGCCTTCCCTACAAAGCCGGTTCTATCGGTGTGGATTGGTCGGAAACCATTCCCGATGGGCAGCATGTTTGGTTTTATCTTTTAGGTTCCCGGGACGGGTTTGAATGGAAACCGCTGGATACCCCAAAGCTTTATGGGTTCTTTGATACGCAGAATGTGGTTGCCTACGACGCGCTGCTTGAGAAATATGTCATTTACTTCCGGAATGCCAACTGCGGACGGGCCATTTCCCGCAGCGAGATGGATTCTCTGGAGCAAATCCCCGCACCCATGCCGTTAATGCACCCTTCCTGTCAGGATCCTTTTGATACCGATTACTACACCAACGGTTTTACAGTTCACCCTCACTATCCCGAAATGCGTCTGTTTTTCAGTTCCATGTTCCATCATTCCGCCGATTATTTGGATATCCGTTTGGGTGTCAGCAGTGACGGCAGAGTCTTTGAATGGGTTACACAGGAACCGGTAATCGGTAATATGGATTCTGCCGGAAGGCGGTTCAATTCCGTATATGCTTATCCGAATCTTTTGCCCATAAAGGACGAGGTCGGATTGATGTTTGTGCGTAACGCTGCCGGTCATGATGACTGGAGCACAATGTGTTACGGCACCAAAAACGAAAGTAAATATAACATGGCATTGTGGAACAAAGACCGCTTAGTTGGCGTTGCCGCAGATGAAACAGGAGAATTTTTCACCTCACTGAATGCATTGGGCGGTAAGTTGCAAGTAAACTACAGAACATTTGGTCCAAAAGGATTTGTGAAATTGGAGATCCAAAAGAAAAACCGCCCCGTTGAGGGATACGACCTGGACAGCTGCAAATTCCTTGCCGGGGATGGAAACTGGGAAGATTGCACCTGGGGGGATAAACAGCTTTTGGAAGGGTTATCCGGTGATGGATATAACATTCGCATTCATCTTGAAAACGCCATCCTTTACGGGATCCGTGTTTTAGGTGATGATGATACTCAAATGGATGTTTCTGTAAAGAATAATGTACTTTAATTAATAAGGAGATAATTTCATGGATAACAAAACTTGGTTTAAACAGGCAAAATTTGGTATGATGATCCATTTCGGTCTATATTCTCTCCCCGGTGGTGAGTGGAAAGGTCAACGGATGGATGACATCGGTGAATGGCTGCAGGCCCATTTCCGCATCCCAAACGCGGAATACGGTCAGCTCGCAAAGGCATTTAACCCCATCCTGTTCAATGCGGAAGAATGGGTGAAGACAGCGAAAGAAGCAGGCATGGAATACTTTGTAATTACCAGTAAGCACCATGACGGCTTCGCTTTGTTCGACTCTGCATACGACAGCTATAACAGTGTCAAAGGCACGCCCTTTGGAAGAGATATTATCGCGGAAGTGGGCGAAGCCTGCTACAAACATGGCCTAAAACTGGGTCTATACTATTCCCAGGAGCTGGACTGGCATGAACCCAACGGCGGTGGCTATTCCCTTGGGCACACCCACATCGGTAATGACGGCAGATTTGATGTTTCCTGGACAAATGACTGGGATTTCCCCGACAATGACAAAAAAGATTTCACCCAATGTTTTGAAAGCAAAATCAAGACCCAGGTGAAAGAGATTCTCACAAAATACGGAGATATCTGTCTGATTTGGTTCGATACCCCCGGTGATATTACGCCGGCGCAAAGCGATGAGTTATATCAGCTGGTGAAAACCTATCAACCGGACTGTCTTGTGAACTCCCGTATCGGCAATGGGTTGGGTGATTACCAGTCCATGGGCGACAATGAAATTCCTGATTTTTATGTGCATGACCGCCTCGTGGAAACACCGGCAACGCTGAACGACACCTGGGGCTACAAAGCCTTTGATAATAACTGGAAGGACGCAAACAAGGTTATTGAACTTAAGGAGCACTTAAATTCCCGTGGCATCAACTACCTTCTGAACGTAGGCCCGGATGCATTGGGCAGATTTCCTGCTCCTGCAATCGATATTCTGCGGGAAGTGGGCCGCAGAAGCCGTTAAAAACAGTAAAAACCCGGAATGCAATTTGCATTCCGGGTTTTTGCATTCTTTAGTCTACGCAAACAGTGCCATCTTCCTTGATTGTGATGGTCATATCATCTGTTACATAGTTTAAAAATTCCTCACCTAAGCAGTCCACAACAGGCATCTTCACACCCTCCAGCCAAACAGAGGCCAAAATTGAACCGGCTGCCGCCAAAGAGTCGATGGGATTACTGAACAGCATGCAGGCAGGCTGCCGTTCCATGGCACAGGCACAGTAGAGCACCATGCCGCCTGTGGTGGAGCCAATGGTCTGGGGCAGGCACAACGCCTTACCGGCCATCTCTTTTCCGTAAAGGTCCGGATTATTCTGGTCTCCGCAGGTAGCCTTCTTGTCACCGAACTGCAGCGCCTTTTGGAAGGATGCCAGCGTATTCAAACCGCCATGGGATACCAGTGCCGGCGCGGTCACCGTTCCCGGGGTTACGATGCGTCCTTTAAATTCTCTCATTTCGCGGCACCTCCCTTGGTAATTTGATTCAAAATTTCTTCCTCTGTATAATACCGTGCTGTAGTATAGGTCCGCAGCTTGTTGGAGCAGGTGATCACAGGCATCTTACCTGCCAAGGGATTATTCATATACATCAGCGGGCAAATGTAGGAAAGGATGACGCCAGTGGCTTTCAGTCTTTCCGCAAACTCTGTTTCCTCAAAGGCTTTCTTCACAGCGGGAGCAGTGGTAAACACAGTGGGAACCAGCACCTTGCTATTGCCGGAAGCTTTCAAGCCATTCTCCACCCGGACAGTCCAGTCCTTCAGCTGCTCCAGACTCAAGTGGGGGCAGCCAACAAAGCACAGCTTGGGTTTGGCTTCTTTATTTTTCCAAACAACGGGATAGGCAGCTTTTACACGCTCCAGTTCCGCATCATCAATGATGTATTCCTTAGCGCCTTCCGCAATCAGAGCCATTCCCTGCTCCACAGCTTCTGGAGTCAGTTTATCAATGTGATACAGGCCAACCGCGCCGTTGGAGGCCGTTGCGGCACCGAAGTCTTTCAGGTAAGCGCAGGTGGAGTCGAAGAGGCTGCCGCCCAACCAGTGATCCAAGCCGATGATGTAAGGCACTTCCTCCATAACCTTCATGCCGATGGCAGAGCCCAGCAGCTGAGCTTCCGGTTTCTTGGTGGTCTGCACCTTCACGACCCATGTTGCTTTCCGGCCTTCGTCTGTCAAAAGTCCAAAGGAAGGTACGAAACCGGCAATGGAACCCATAATATCCATAATACCGGAGTTCCGGTTGCAACGGGCGCCCAACACAGAGTTGGCATACACAACAGCGGAGGACTCTGCCCAACTGAGGATATCACCCTTTTTCGGCTTATTGCCGACCTGATCAAAGTAGCAGGCGCAGGTGAAAGCGTCGTCATTCACCAAGCCCAGTTCTTTCAGCTGCTTTTCATAATCTGCCTGCTTGGAGTACATAAAGTTGTTGAAAATAAAGTTCTGCAGGAAATTCGCAGGCACATTCTTATCCAACGGACGGGGGTCAACCGAAAACTTCTGCTGGGATACCGCACCGGCATCGATCAGCTGCTGCATGAGATCAAACACAGGACCCATCATTTTCAGACCGAACGAGGTGACCAAATGATTATATTCCGAAGTCACAGGTACCATTTTGTCCGCACCGAAGGCTTCACCGTACATCACCAGTGTTTTCATGACTTTCGCCATGGTTTCGCCTTTGGAGCCGTCCAAAATAGCCTGTTGTTCAGGTGTTAAGAACATAGCGAATTCCTCCATTATAGTTTCATTGCAACATCCCATGCCTGCCAGATAACCGTGCGCAGATTACCAACCTTGCTGCAATCACCCACCAAATGGACATGCTTGGATTTTTCCGCAAGGGGTGTGGGCTTATAGCCGGTGGACAGGATCACATTATCCGCAGGGATCTTATACTGGGTGCCGTTCTTATCCTTCACAAGGACGCTGTCATCCGTAATTTCGCAGACACCGGTCTCCAAATGGACGGGCACCTGATTGGCCTTGAAGAAGTCACGAAGGAAGCTGGTATTGGCAAGACAAATACCGGGGGTACAGATCAAATCATCCAGCATCTCCACGATGGTGGGATTCTTACCCTGCAAGTAAAGCTCATACGCGATCTCACAGCCGGTCAGACCGCCGCCTACGATCACCACATTCTGTCCCACATCTGCCTTACCCAGCAGGAAATCCACTGCCTGAATGCCCTTTTCCACACCGGGAACGGGAATCCGGTTTGCCTTGGAACCGGTGGCAACCACCACTTCGTCAGCGGTAATGGAAGCGACATCCATCACTTCCGAATTCAGTTTCACTTCAATGTTGGGATACTTCATGATCTCCCGTCGGTACCACATGATCAGTTCCCGATCCTTTTCCTTGAAAGAAGGTGCTGCTGCCGCGATAAAGACGCCGCCCAGTTCGCTGCCCTTTTCATAAAGGGTCACCTTATGACCACGCTTGGCGCAGACAATGGCTGTTTCCATACCGCCGATACCACCGCCAATAACCGCAACGGTCTTTTGCTTTCTTGCTTTTTCAATGTGGTATTTCTTTGATTGCATGGTTTGGGGATTCAGTGCGCAGCGGGCAAGACCCATGGTATCTGTCAAATCCTGGGTGTTGGCATGACCCTTGGAAGACGAGAAATTGAAGCAGCCGCTATGGCAGCAGATGCAGGGACGAATGTCTTCCAACCGAACATTGATCATTTTGGTGATCCACTGAGGATCAGCCAGGAACTGACGGGCAACACCAACCGCGTCAATACGGCCTTCCGAAACGGCCCATGCGCCCACCTCCGGTTCCATACGGCCGGCACAGACGACGGGGATATCCACAAACTTCTTAATATGGGATACATCCTCCAAATTACAGTTCTGAGGCATGTACATAGGCGGATGGGCCCAATACCAGGAGTCATAGGTACCGTTGTCCGCGTTGAGCATATCATAGCCGGCATCCTGTAGGTACTTGGCAGCCTTTTCAGACTCTTCCATACATCTGCCCACTTCTGTATAGGTCTCACCGGGAACCGCACCCTCCCGGAAGCCTTTTACCTTGGATTCCACGGAATAGCGAAGAGAAACAGGAAAATCCTCGCCGCAGGCTGCCTTGATGGCCTGCACCACTTCCACCGGGAAGCGGTAACGGTTTTCAAAGGAACCGCCATACTCGTCGGTACGTTGGTTGGTCCACTCCATAGTAAACTGGTCCAACAAATAACCTTCATGAACCGCATGAACTTCCACGCCGTCTACGCCGGCATCTTTACAAAGTTTTGCGGTCTTGGCAAAGGCTTCAATGATCTCATGGATCTGCTCAATGGTCATCTCCGGTGTGGTGATTTCCGGATCCCACCGGGAGGGCAGCGGAGAAGGACTCGCTAGCTCGTGGCTGGTATCCAAAATCGGCTTCAAAATAGCGCGGGTAACCTTGTTCTTATGCAGAGGAGCGATCAACTCTGTGATTGCCCAACTGCGGCCCATACCGGCAGTAAGCTGAACAAAAAGTTTTGCGCCGGTTTTATGGATCTCCTCCATAAATTCCTTCAGGTCTTCAAACATTTTTGGATTCTGCCACAGCCATTTTCCCCAGAATGTATCCCGCAAAGGAGCAATACCGGGAATGATCAAACCCACATTGTTTTGCGCCCGCTCCAGGAAGAATTTTGCCGCTTCCTTGTCAAACTTACAGCCTGTCAGCTCAAACCAGCCAAACAAGGATGTACCGCCCATGGGACACATGACAATACGGTTTTTGATCTCCACATTACCAACTTTCCAAGGGGTAAATAATGCTTCATATTTTGCATCCATTTTCCATTACACAACCTTTCCATCTATGTATTGCGTACTATTTTAGTATAATAATCTGCGGTTACAAAGTCAAGCATCAGGGTTTCAAATAAAGAACACCCTCCCGGATGGAAGGGTGTTCCAAAATACATAAATTAGTTGGCCTTTGCGTTTGCCAGCAGATACTTTTCTGCCTCGGGGTTCCACAGGCCGTTGTTTGCCTTGCACAGACGATCCAGCTCAGCAAACAGAGGATCGGTCTTGCCCAGTTCCTCGAAGTCGGTAATTGCAGTCAGAGGCAGATCAATGTGGTTGTAGATCAGCTTCTTGCCGCCGGGGATGGAGGGCAGGTTCAGAACGGTGTCAATAACAGAGTTCAGGCCGCCGATGTGGGTAACCAGTGCAGAGGGATTCAAACGGCCAGCGTTCATCATCTCGATTGCTTCCTGCATATCATTGGTGTTACCGCCGGAGGTGCCCACAACATGGGTGTACAGGTAGTGCACATTGTACCAGTTGAAGGGAGCCTTGAACTGAGAATCGGTGGGGCCTGCGAAGAAGTTCAGGCAGCCGTCGAAGCCCAGAATATCGTCAGCCTGCTCAATAACGGGCTTAACGGGAGCGAAGCAAACAACATCATCGTAGCCGGTGCCGCCGGTCAGGGAGCGCAGGTACTCAGTAGCGTTCTCCATACGGGTGTTGACATAGTGCAGCTCAATGCCATACTTAGCAGCCTCTTCCACAGTGTAGATGGAAGCAGCGCGCTGCAGACGGGCTTCGTCGATATCGGTGATAACCAGCAGGCTGGGACGGCGGTCGCAGTGGATGGCGTAGTCGATTGCACCCAGGCCCATAGGACCGACAGATGCCAGCATTGCCATCTTGCCGCCTTCCTTAATGCCCATCTCGTGGACATAAGAACCGGCCTTGGTGTGGTACATTGCGTGGAAAGTGCCGATAACACAGCTCAGAGGCTCAGCCAGAGAACCGTAGTAGTAGGTGTCGGACTCGTAGGGCAGCAGGCAGTTTTCCAGCAGGGTCTCGATGGGCACATTGCCGTACTGGGCGTTGCCGCCGCAGAAGTTGTAGGAGTAGCCGGGAGCCATCTGGCTGCCCTTGTGGTAGTGGGCGGGCTGAATGACGAACTTGTCGCCGACCTTATACTTGTGCTGCCAGTTTTCACCGACTTCCACGATGTCGCCGCAGAACTCATGACCCAGAATGGTGGGGTTCTCGTGGCAGTTGTCGGGAACACGCTTGTGGTCGCCGCCTTCAATAGCTGCCTTGTAGGAAGACATGCACAGGCTGTCGGAAATCACGCGGATGCGGACACCGTCGGGGCCGATCTCGGGCAGCTGGACATCGTCCAGGCGCAGATCCTGCTTGCCGTAAATTCTGACTGCTTTGGTGTTCATAAGTAAAATCCTCCTAATCAGGTGTTCTTTTCGTGTTCAATGAGCTTCCAGGTGGCATCGATCAGATTTTGGAACATGGGGTTTTCCATAGCCCGGATGATAAAACTCTGCCGGGGAGAGTTGATATCCTCGCCGGAGATCTGGAACATGCCGTAATCATCGCAAAGCTTTCTCAGACGCTCCAGCTGGGCGGGGGTGTTGCGGGTGGGCATGTATGTGACGGCGGTCACGCCTTCTTCCTTCAGACACTCGAATACATCGTCCAGATAGTCGTCCTCAAACTTCTGCGCCTTTTTGTCGCCGGTGACGCTGTCGCCCACATCGCCCAGATAAGCGTAGCATAGGTAAGCATCCACTTCCTTGCAGATCTTGACCATGTCCTGGAGCTTGGGGCATTCATCGGTGGCATCAATGAAGATCTTAGGCACAAAAGTACCCTTCAGCATGCCCAAAACATCGTACTCATAGAAGGGATACGCGGTATCCAGGAGCATATTCTTCTGCTTTTCGGACAAAGTCATGCCCACAGAAGTCAGCTTGTCGATCATAGCCTGACCCTTGCCAACCTGCTTGACCAGCTCGATGGCCAGAGCGTACATCAGGTGGCGCTCGGTAACACCGCCATTGTCGGCGGCTTCGGACAGAGGCAGCACATCCCGGTCATAGTCCAGCTCCACACCCACCAGCGCGTTGATTCTCTCGATCATCTTGCGGTTGCGCCCATGCCGGGCAGCCTGATAAGGCTTGAAGAACTCTGTCAGCACATCGATCTTATCATGGGGAACGGACTGGATGGTCATATAGGAAACGCCCACCTGATCGGGATTGTTGGTGCGGCGGCCTTCCAGCCGGGTGCCGTCCATAGAAACCCGGGCTTCCATGCCGATGGTCACGGGGATGTCCACGATCTTGGCGGCTTCCAGGAACTCCCGCGCGCCGGAGATAGAATCATGGTCGATGATACCGGCGGTGCAAAGACCCTCCATGCGGGCAGCGTAAACAGCTGCGGTAGGGGAGTAGGGGGAGAAGGAATAGGTGGTATGGATATGGTTATTGATATACTGAGGTACCATGGGCGGGAAAACGGTATTTGCCAATACTTCCTTCAGGTTGGCAAGCCGCTCTTCCCTGGTAGGTGCGTTCAGCTTGTTCAGTACGTTAATATCGATCATGGCATCACCTTAGTTCAGCATGACCTGACCGCCGGTTACAGGGATCGCCTGGCCGGTTTCGTACTTCTGCTCTACGCAGTACATAACAGCCCGGGCAACGTCGATGGGCAGGCAGCCGCGATGGATGGGAGTCTTGGACTCATAGAAGCGGCGGACATCCTCGACAGTCTTGGCACCGGGAACCTTGCCGGCCTGCAGGTACTGCACAAACAGACCACGGACGGGGTCGCTCCACAGGGGACCGTCCAGGTAGTTACCGGGGCAGATAGCGTTGACCTTGATGTTATAGGCAGCCAACTCCAAAGCGAAGGACTGCACCAGACCGATGGCGCCGAACTTGGAACCTGCGTAAGCAAAGTTCTTGTTGGAGCCTTCCAGGCCGGACTTGGAGGACATAGCGATGATGTCGTACATTTCATCGGGGTTGGCCTCATGCTGTGCCTGCATGATGATGGCAGCGTACTTGCAGGTCAGGAACAGGCCGGTGTAGTTGATGGAAGTTACGAAGTCGAAGTCCTTCTTCTCAAACTCGGCAATGGGGCCGGAGCGGACAACACCTGCGTTGGCAACCATGATGTCCAGACCGCCGAACTTCTCAACAACCTGCGCGACCATGTTGGCGCAGGACTCTTCGTCGGAAACATTCACTGCGATGGCCCATGCCCGTTCGCCCATTTCCTTGGCGACGGTCTCCGCCAAAGGCAGGTTCATGTCAGCAACGACGATGGTTGCACCCTCTTTGTACAGCTCCTCGGCAATACCCTTGCCAAAGCCTTGGGCAGCGCCGGTGACGATGGTAATCTTACCGGCCAGTCGGCCTTCACCTGCGGGACGGTTGTGGACGTTTGCTTTGGCAATTTCCTGCCATTTAGTCATATCTACACCCATGATATTTGTCTCCTTTATGATTATAAAAGTTTTAACAGAGTTTCATATGCTTCATCCCAGGCTGCCGTATGATTGGGCGTCCAGGTTTCAACAGCTTCGGAATTGCGGACAACCTGCCGCAGGGCATCCAGATCCTTGATATCACCCAGGGCCATAGCCTGGGTCAGCAGGTTACCGATGGCCGCGCCTTCCACGGGGCCGGTGACCACCTCACGGTCCAGTGCGTCAGCGATCAGCTGATCCAGGAACTTATTGTTGATGGGACCGCCGACAATGTTCAGAGAGTCGATCCGCTGGCCCTTCATGGCTTCCAGGCCTTCCAAAGCATTGCGATACTTCAGCGCCAAAGATTCATAGACGCAGCGGGCAACAGCGCCCACATTGTCGGGAACGGGCTGGTTGGTATCCCGGCAGAAGTCCATGATCTTCTGAACCATATTGCCGCCGGCATAGAACTGCGGCGCGTCGGGATTGATGATGGAACGCAGTGCAGGTGCTGCCTTGGCTGCCTGAACGATGGCATCCCAGCTCAGGTCGATGCCCTGCTTCTGCCAGTCTCTGCGGCATTCCTGGATGATCCACATGCCAATGATGTTATTCAGGGGGCGGTAGGTGCCCTGAATCGTACCCTCATTGGAGAAGCTGCGGGCCAGGGCCTCGGGGCTCAGGTCGGGTTTGTCCATTTCCGCGCCAAACAGAGACCATGTGCCGGAAGAACAGAAGGCAAAGCTGCCCTTACCGGGGATAGCTGCCACGGCGGAAGCGGTGTCGTGACTGCCCACGGCTACAAATGCAGCGGGGTTCAGGCCGATCTCTTCACACAGTTCCTGACGCAGATAGCCGCGGATGGTGCCGGTCTTATCAATAGGCGTGAAGATTTTTTTGGGCAGGCCCAATTCTTCAATTGTCTGCCAGTCCCAATCCCGGGTAGTGGGGTTGTAAAGGCCGGTGGTGGTGGCGATGGTATATTCGGTACCTTTGCTGCCGGTGAGGAAATAACCCAGCAGGTCGGGAGTCAGCAGCATGGTCTCTGCGATCTCCAGGGCGGAATCTTCCTCCCGCAAACGGCGGTAGAGCTGATAGATGGTGTTGAAAGTCAGCTTGGTGTCGATGCCGGTGCGGCTGTACAGCTCCTGAGAAGGAATCTTCTCCAAAACAGCGTCAATATCTGCCTGCACACCCAAACGGTAGGAGCGGGGAACACCGGCCAGGTGACCGTTCTTGTCCAGCAGGCCGTAGTCAACACCCCAGGTGTCGATACCGAAGGAATCCAAATCGCCGTAGCCGCCCTGCTTGAACTTCATCAGGCCCTGCTTCAATTGATTGTAAAGGTAAGGCGTGTCCCAGTAGAAAACACCGTTCATTTCGATGTAGTTGTTTTCAAACCGGTGCAGCTCCGTCATGGTGATTTTCTCACCGTCAAACTGGCCGAGGATGGCCCGTCCGTTACTGGCACCCAAATCGAATGCCAGCAGATTTCTTATTTTTGCCATTATACTACCTCCTGTCTCACAGTTCAAGCCCATATACAAACGATATATACACAGGATTCAGCCGTGAAGCGGAAAACCGGCACCACCGAAGTGGTGCCGGTCGGTTTCAGCCGTTAGCTATTTACTTAACTATGTAAGAATTAGCCCATGTAGAAGACGTTCTTGTCCTTCAGCTCGTCGATGTTGTCCTTGTTGTACCAAGCACCGCCGATGCCGACGTCGGAAACAGCCTGGCCTTCCAGCTTAGCGATAGCCAGCTTGACGGACTCGTAGCCGATGTTGTAGGAGTCCTGAGCGACGGAACCAACCAGCAGAGCGTAGTTCTCGCCAGCGTCCTTCATCCAGTTGTACTGGTTGGTACCAGCGTCAAAGCCGCAGAACAGGATGTCCTTGTAAGCAGCAGCATTGTCGGAGACTTCGGGGAAGACTTCGTTGACGACACCTTCGTTGGTCATGAAGATGGACTGTGCGCCCCAGTCAGCCAGAGCGGTCAGGCCCAGCTTGTACTCGCCGGCATTGTTAGCCTTAACCTGCAGGTTGATATCCAGGGTAACGCCGTCAGCCTTAGCCAGCTCTTCGATCTTGTCCTTGAAGCCGCCTGCACGGTCAATACCGGTAGCGGTGGAGTCGTGCTGGATGATACCGACCTTGTAGCCGTTGGCAACAACGCCAGCTGCCTTCAGGTGAGCGTAGAAGTTCTCAGCAACAACGCCGCCGGCCTTGTAGTTGTCGGTAGCAACGATGCCGATGGTGGGGTCCTTGCCCTCGGTGATGTCAGCGCCGTTGGAGTACAGGCCGGAGTCGAACTCGACAACGGGGATCTTCTTGTCGAATGCGGAAACCAGCTCGTCAGCGAAGCCGGT
>JAZNLC010000035.1:0-11809 GCA_045578895.1 Faecousia sp.
GGCAAGGATTCCGTCGCGCTGCTTGTATTTTTGGCAGAGCTGCGCAGATACCATCCGAATGCTTTCCATTTGGAAGCCATCACGATCGATATGGGCCTTGGGATGGACTACTCCCCTATCCGGGCTCTTTGTGAAAAGCTGGAGGTTCCTTATACCGTGATAAAAACCGAGATCGGCCCAGTGATCTTTGATCACCGAAAAGAGAAGAATCCTTGCTCTATGTGTGCCAAAATGCGCCGCGGTGCACTGAACCAAGCGCTTTTGGAAAGAAAACTTAACAAGCTGGCACTCGGGCACCATTACGATGACGCGGTGGAGACCTTCCTTATGAACCTTCTGTTCGAAGGCCGTATCGGCTGCTTCCAGCCTGTGACAAATCTTGACCGCACAGGCATTATTCAGATCCGCCCCATGCTATACATTCATGAAAAGACCGTGGATAATTTCGCAATGCGTTATGCGCTTCCGGTGATTGAAAACCGCTGCCCGGTGGATAAGGAAACCAAACGCACCGAAGTGAAAGCGCTGATCTTCGAGCTGAGTGCCAGGTATCCCGATCTGAAGGAGCGGGTCTTCGGTGCTATGCAGCGCTATCCGCTCCCTGAATGGGAGCCCCAGGGGCGGTACAAGCGCCCTAAAGAGCAATAAAGAAATCGACCTGCTGATGCAGGTCGATTTTGCTTTATTTGATGTAGTCCATGCTGATCCAGCCGGTACTGATGCGGCCCCACTTTACAGAGCCGACCATCTTGGTTTCCAAAATGGTGACCTTCTGACCGTTGTACAGGCGGCCAACAATCCGGTTGTTCGTACCCGCCCCGCTGCGAATATTCAAAACATCCGCAATTACGGTACCGCTGACCGCAGATGAGCCGGAGGAATTCCCCTGATTCTGCTCAGGAGCAGCCGCGCTGCTGCTGAGCTTCACATAGTTCAGGCTGATCCAGCCTTTATCGATGCGGCCCCAGGTGGTAGCACCCACGACCTTCTGCTCCAAAATCTCAACGGTTGCGCCGTCTTCCAAATAGCCGCTGATGGCATAGGAAGAACCGGGGCCGCTGCGCACACGCAGCATACTGCCATTTGCGGAAACCTTGCCCTTTGTGGTGCTGCCGGTATTGCTGTTGTTTCCGGTATTGCCGCTGACGCTGATATAGTTCATGCAGACCCAGCCCTTGGCAATCTTGCCCCAGGGAGTTCCGTTCACGGTCTTCTGTTCCGTTATGGTCACTGTCTCACCGGCACTGAGCCAACCCACAACACTGTAGTTAGTGCCCGCGCCGCTGCGAACATTCAGCCGTCCGGAGGTGACCACTACCTTGCCGGTAACACCGTTGCTGCCTGTATTGGTTTCAGGCTTCTCCTCCGGCTTCTGCTGGGGCTTTTCCTCTTCCTTATTATCTGTGTCATTGTTTGTCTTGTCCAATGTCACATAGGTCAGGCTGATCCAACCCTTATCGATGCGGCCCCACTCCATGGTGCCGGCCTTCTTGATTTCATAGATCTTAACTGCATCACCGTTGCCCAAAGAACCAACCGTGCCGTGGCCGGTGCTGGGGCCGCTGCGGATATTCAGGCGGCCGGAGCTGACCTTTACCTTGCCGGTAGCAATCACAGTCTCTTCCTTGCTATCCGTTTCAGGCTTTTCCTGGGGCTTCTCATCGGGCTTTTCTTCCGGTTTCTGCTCGGGAGTCTCGTCTTTTGCCACGGTATCATAGTTGGTAAACTTCAATGCGATCCAGCCTTTGGAGGACTTGCCCCAAACATAACCGCCGCCGCTGGCTGTACGGGTGATCTCCAAAGTATCGCCCTTATCGGCCTGGCCTACCACTGCATAGGCAGTGCCGGGGCCTCTGCGCAGATTCACATCGCTGCCGGTAACCGTGATCTTCACACCGGGACCTTCATCCTCTTCGGTGGCAACAAAATCCTGGGTATAGGACAAATTGATCCAGCCACCGTTATTGCTGACCAGACCCCACCGAATGCCGGAAGCATCGGTGTACTCGGAAACGATCTTTACGACTTCGCCATTCTGGTAGGCATCCACAACCAGCGCGCCCTTCACAGGCTGTTGGAAGGAATTCAGAACGCCGGTAGCGATCTGCTTTTCATAATTTACGGTTGTACCGGTGATCTGCTGGGTAATATCCTGCGGTGCGTCATTACCGTCACCTGCGCGCCAGTGGGCATAAAGCATATATCCTTTTACGCCGGCATCCAGCTTGGTGACCTTTTCGCCGCCGGTAGCATCGGTGTACCAACCGTCAAAAACAAAATTGTCATATGTAGGCACTGCACGGATGGCAGGAGCAGTATTCACATCGTAACCCTGAACCTTGATCTCAGTTGTACCGCCATTAGGATTAAATTGAACATGCGCGTAGTTGGCAGGCACGGCAGTATCATAAATGCCATTCAAGTACATGTTGGCTTCTGCCAAACGGCGGCGGATCAGGCCGGGTATCGTCTTGTCGCCGCTGTTGCTCCACTGGGCAAACGCGAAGATAAAGTCATCGCCGGTCCAGCCTTCCACCACAGCGGTACGCAAGGTACTGGGCTTATACAGCCAGGAAGTACCGCAGTTGAAGGACAGGCTCAGCAGCGCGTCAAACTGCGCCTGGGTCAGGCTCAGGCCAAACTTATCGGCAAAGCTGTTAACAGCTTCTCCCATGGTTTCCAAGAACTCGGCAAGCAGTGCTTCTGCTTCCTCCCGAGGAATACCGTTTGCCTTGTACTCAGCCAGCTTGCCGTCGGGCACTCTGGTGCCGTAGCCGACCGTCCACTGGGAATAGTCCCAATAAGGATGCAGGCTGAAGCCCTCAAATTCTTTCAGCACCCGGACCATCTCGTCGCTGGCCTTAAAAGTCGAAGCCGCATTGGCGGTTACCGCACCCATAGGGATCAGGGTCAGCACCAAACAAGCGGCCAATATGTAACTGATAATTCTTTTTTTCACAGGTTGTGCTCCTTCCAAATTTAAAACCACTGAAAAGCTGAAAAGCTGTGTTTTTTCGTCGTGTGGTGGTATTATAACAGAAGTTACAAAAGATTGCAACCCCCGCCACCCCAAAGAATTACACTTTTGTTACTACTTTTCCTTTGAAAAAGTTGCATATTTGATGGAATTCATGGTCTGCAACCGTACCATAATGGTAAAATATAATTGCTTACCGATTGTACTTTTCCATAAGTTACCAAAATCATTACAGCAAAGCGCTGCCTGCGCGGATTGCATTTGCTAAAAAAATGTGATATGATCTCACAAAAGAGAAAGGAGTCTCCCATGAACGATAGGAAAGCTTTGATCGCCATGAGCGGCGGTGTGGACAGCAGTGTGGCCGCTTATTTGACCATGCAGGAAGGATTCATTTGTGCCGGCGCCACCATGCGCCTATATGACGGCGATGAAGATGTCTGCGGTTCTTCAGAAGCGGTTAACGATGCCCGCAGTGTGGCTGAGCGGCTTGGGATCCCTTTTTATGTATTTGATAATACCGAGGACTTTCGTAACCGGGTCATCGATCAATTTGTAACCGCCTACGAACACGGATTAACACCAAACCCCTGTATTCAGTGTAACCGTCACTTAAAATTCTCCCGTTTTTTGGAGCAGGCGCAGGCACTTGGCTGTGAATCCATTGTCACCGGTCACTACGCCCGTATCCGGCAGGATCCCACCACCGGGCGGTATCTTTTGTACAAAGCCACTGACAACGCAAAGGATCAAAGTTACTTCCTCTACGCCCTGTCCCAGCAGCAGCTTGCTCACATTCGCTTTCCCCTTGGCCGCTATACAAAAGATCAAATTCGCGCCATTGCTTCAGAGCAAGGCTTTATCAATGCCCGCAAGCGGGACTCTCAGGATATCTGCTTCGTTCCCGACGGGGATTACGCTGCCTTCTTAACACGCCACACCGGAAAGCACTACCCCTGCGGAGACTTTTTGGATACCAACGGAAAGATCGTCGGCAAGCACAACGGTGCGTTGGGTTATACCCTGGGCCAACGCAAAGGGTTGGGGCTCGCCATGGGCGCGCCGGTCTATGTGTGCGCAAAGGATATGGAAGCAAATACCGTTACCGTAGGTCCCAATGAGTCGCTGTTTCACACCACGCTGCTGGCAGAAGATTGGTTTTTCTTCCCCTTTGAATCTCTTACGGCACCCATCCGCGTGAAAGCCAAGACCCGCTCCCGGATGGTTGAGCAGCCCGCCACGGTCTATCCGGAAGAGAATGGCGTTTGCCGTGTGGTATTTGACGAGCCGCAAAGAGCCATCACCCCCGGTCAAGCTGTCGTTCTTTACGACGGCGATCTGGTCATAGGCGGCGGCACCATCACAACAGTCATATAAAATGAGACCACCGACTTTCATCGGTGGTCTTATTTTTATGGATGCGGTTCTTCGCCAACCAGCACTTTCAGAGAATGTCTTGGCGGTTCCATTCCTCTGTCCATGCACCACTGGCGGAATTCCTCGGGCCAATCTTCCAATCCGAAGTGGCGCACCAAATCCAGCAGTGCGTTATAGTCCGCCACATAATCCTGATCCCCATCTTTCTTGATAATATCCCAGGGACCGTAATCATACACTTTCCCGTCCAATACCATTCTGTCATGCTCCGGGAACATGGTAACCTGAAGCTTGGTACCGTCACTGAAGGTTAGATCCATATACAGTTCTTCCATCGCAAAGTCGACACCGCCGCCGAGTCCTTCCGCGTTGGCCAGCATATTACGCAGACTTTCCAGTTTTTGGGCGCTGCTGACTGTCCCCATAGTCAGGTCTTCCAGCATCAGTTTTGCGGAAACCAGTGTTTCGGGAATATCCGGGTTTATTTTGTATTCTGTGCGGTATTGGAAGGCGATGATATCACCGCCGGTATGCCATTCTTCCCACTGGGGTTCTCTTCCGGCAGGATCTCGAACAGTCAGCCCATAGCGGATATAGCTTTCATATACCCTGCCTTCATCGTCTTTCCGTTCCCCGCTAAATGTCGTTAAATAGTCGTAGCCAAATTCGAGGGTCTCGGCATATCTGCCGTCAGTATAGTACATAGCCCGCTGGACGAGGAAGTATTCTCCATCAAAAAGGATATCCTCTATCCGCAGCACAACGCCCATTGCGCAATTCATCACACGAACTTTGGCGGGAGTACCCGCTTCCACATTTTTTATAAATGTTTCCCATACTTTTCCGTTGGCATAGGCGCTTTCATATTCCATCACCGCCACACCGTCCCGGATGGCATCCTCCCGGCTGTAGCCCTGGGGAAGCTCTTCAAAGGGCAGGCTGTCATCCACCGGGACTTTGGAGATATCAAAACCGTACACCTGCTCCGTAGTGGGCGGTACTGTAGCTTCCGTATCTTCCTGCTGCCCAATGCCGAAATGCGCTTTGGCCTTTTCTTCACATTCCGTCTTCTGCGCCGCAATGTACTTCTGTCCGTCCGGAATATGACCGCCGGGGAATCTCGCCCGGATATCATCGGCATAGTAGCTGCCGTCTCTGGGCATCCAGTAGCTGGCAAGGTGATACCGTTCTTCACTGTCCACCCGGAAGGTAATCGCTACCGGGATATGACTGCCAGAGGTCTCCTGGAGCTTTCCGTTGCGGTTGCTGTAGATCTGATGCAGGGCAAAACCGTACACCGTTACAATTGCATCGCCCTTATTCCCCGCAGCTGGGCTTCCGTGTTCATTTCCCACCGTCGCAAAGCTGGCGCAGGCATACTGGTTTCTCTTTGGGTTGCTTTCCACCCGCAGAATTGCATTTTCAATCGCTTCCTCCAGTTTCTCATAGGACAGAGGTTCGGTTTCTTCCACCGCAGTTAGGTGGTAGCGCTTATTCGCTTCATTCCATCTGCACCGGGCTATCACATAATCCCCCGGCTGCACATCCTCGGAAAAAGCAAATTCCGGCTTCACATCCAGCATTATTTCACTGCCATCCTCGCAGTGCAATGTCATTCTGTCATCTTCCAGCACATCCAACCGGCCAACAAAGTATGCATTGCCGCCACTTACGGTATTCCGATCCAACGGGTCTGTCAGCAGGCATACCGCAAGCACAGCGCAGGCAGCAACCGCTACAACGCTGATCCATAGGACCGGCTTTTTCCACCTTGCGAGGTTTCGGATACGGCCTTTGGGATCCCCCTCGCCAAAAGCCAGGGGCGCACCGGCAGTGACTCTTCTTCCGGCGGTGATCTTCAGCAAAGACGCGGCATACTCTCCGCGGACATCCTCGCCCACGTTTTTCAGCACCGCCTCATCGCAGCTCATTTCCATATCCCGGCATGCGCAAGCAAAAGCCACCCAAACCAACGGATTAAACCAATGGATGCTCAGCGCCAAAAAGCCCAATGCCTTCCAAACCGGATCCAGACGGCGGATATGCTGCTTTTCATGGGCCAGGATCAGCAGTTTTTCTTTTCCCTCAAGGCCAAGCGGTAAGTAGATTTTCGGAACAAATAATCCCATAACAAACGGCGTATCATAGCGGTCTGTCTGATAGACACCCTTTTCTATCATCACAGCTTCCCTTAGATTCCGCTTCAGCCGAAGTGTGGTGATCAGGCTGTAAGCGGTCATCGCGGCAAGACCGGCGATCCACAGATACGCACAAAGGAATATCCAAATATCCTTCGGGCTTGTGGAAATATATTGCACAGGATGTTCCTGGGGTTGCTGTACAGGATTCTGCGGATCCGTCTGCGGCTTCACCGGGATCTGCTGTACACCAGAACCGCCGCTGATCATATCCTCCACCGACCCAATCGCAGCAGCCCCGACCTCGGCAAAGGAAAGGTCCACATTGTCCAGCCCGTAGTTGGGTGTTATCGGTGTCACCTCCGGCAAAACGCTCACCGGCAGGTGAACACTTACCGGGCAAAGCAGCCGCAGCAGTACCACCAGCCAAAGTCCGTAACTGATCATTTTCGGTGCTCTGCGCAGCATCAGGCGAGCCAGCAGCACAAAAAGAATCACCAATGAGCCTTTTACGGACATATCCAAAGCAGTTGTAAACAAAGTATCCAGCATAGCTTACCTCCTCATCTGTGCCACCAGTTTTTCCAGTTCTTTCAATTCCTGCTCGCTGATATTCTTTTTGGAAGTAAAGGCAGTGAGAAATGCCGGTAAGGATCCGCCAAAGGTTTCTTCCACATAGGTTTGGCTATGCTTTGCGTAGTAGTCTTCCCGGCTCATTAAAGATGTAACGCTTCCGCCATCATTTTGAAACAAGCCCCTGTCGCACAGCCTGCGCAGCACAGTAAAGGCAGTGGTCTTTTTCCAGCCAATCCTCTCCAAAGCCAGTTTTGCCAGTACACCGGAAGCAATGGGTTCATTTTCCCATATCAGATCCGCGAAGCGCAGTTCCCCCGCAGCCATACGAAAATCAGACATGACACGTCCCTCCTTGTTCTACTGTTTGTAGTCCACCTTCATTCTACTGTCAGTAGACCATTTTGTCAAGTCCTATTTGCAAAACATGCCCCCGGGCGCAAAGTGAAATGCACCCGGAGGCATGTAATGTTATAATTTACAGTTTGGAAAATACTCCTGCACAAAATCAACACTGTCGACCCGGAAGCTTTTGCCATTGAGGTATTCCAGCCCGCCGGCATCGGTGGTAAAGGTAAAGGTCAGCTTGTAGGAATACAGCGCCTGATAGTTTCGGTCATAGCGCTTGTCCAGCTTGCCGTACTTGCCATCGCCCAGCAGCGGATGCCCCGCATGAGCAAACTGGGCGCGGATCTGGTGGGTACGGCCGGTGATCAACTCACATTCCACCAAAGATAGTTCTTTTGTGCTTGCCAGCACCTTGTAATTTGTCTGGCAGCTTTTGGCACCGGATTGGGGGGAATCCGTTACAAAAACCCGGTTTTTCTTGGCATCTTTAAAAAGGTAGCCCTTCAGGCTTCCCTCTTTGGGCCGGGGTGTTCCCTCAACAATGGCCAAATACCGCTTATCCAGTTCCCGGTCTTTGATCTTCTGATTCATGACCCGTAAAGCCTCCGCCGTTTTGGCGGCGATCACGATGCCGCCGGTGTTGCGGTCGATGCGGTTGCACAGCGCCGGAGTAAAGCTGTTTTCCTCCCTGGGCCGCCACTCCCGCTTTTGATACAGATAAGCCTGGATATGGTCAATGAGCGTTCTGCCGTACTCCGCGCCGTCATGGGGATGCACCGCAAGGCCGGGCCGCTTATCCACCAGCAGAATGTGCTCATCTTCATATACGATATTCAGCTTCGGCGTTGCTACTGTCAGGAAAGCATTGTCCTCTCTGGGTTTATCAAAGAACTCATCATTGATATAAAGCTGCAGAACATCTCCGGCTTCCAGGCGGGTGTCCCGCTCCACCCGGGTGCCGTTGCGCTTGATGCGCTTGATGCGAATATACTTTTGAGCCAGTGATGCCGGAAGCAGCGGCACAGCCTTCGCCAAAAACCGGTCAAGCCGCTGACCCGCGTCATTGGGGCCGATCTGAATTTCCTTCATTACAGGTTCTCCCTGGCAAAGTGATTATCGATCTGCTGGGTAAATTCCAGCGCCGCGTTGTAGCCCATTTTCCGCTGGCGGTTGTTCATAGCGGCAACCTCCAAAATCACCGCCAAATTACGGCCGGGGCGGATAGGAATGGTATTCATCGGCACCTGCACACCCAAAATATCCTTGTACTGCTCTTCCAGGCCCAAGCGGTTGTAGGGTTCCTGATTGTTCCAGTGTACAATATTGACCACCAGGTTGATTTCGTTTTCCGTCTTGACCGCGCCGACACCGAACAGCTTTGCTACATTGACGATACCGATACCCCGCAGCTCAATATAGTTGCGAACAAGCTCGGGAGCGGAGCCGACCAGCTGAGACCCGGAGATCCGTCGGATCTCCACCGCGTCATCGGCGATCAAACGGTGACCGCGCTTCAGCAGCTCTACAGCCGCTTCACTCTTGCCGATTCCGCTTTCGCCGATCAGCAGGATACCTTCGCCGTAAACCTCCATCAGAACACCGTGGCGGGTAATACGGGGTGCCATCTGGGCGTTGAGATAAGAGATAATGGAAGAAACGATGGTGGAAGTGGCTTCCTTGCTTCGAAGCAGAGTCACATTGTGCTTCTTCGCCATTTCCACACATTCGGGGATCGGCGGAATGTCCCGGGCAATGAGCATCGCCGGGAACTTATAGGAAAACAGCTTATCCAGCGTCAGCAGCCGCTGAGCATGGGTCAGCTTTTCCAAATAGCTGGTTTCGGCATTGCCCATGACCTGCAGGCGCATCGGCTCAAAGTGATCCATATAGCCGGCCAATTGCAAACCGGGTCTGGTAACATCCGCAACGGTAAGGCGCACCGCATCAAAATCAGTCGCCGCGAAAGCCACCTCCAGGTGGAAGGCTTCCACCAGTGTCTTCAGGGGAATATAATGGGTATCGTTCATACTTTCTCACCCCAACATCAATCTGTTGTGGATATTATAACGGCAGCGCTTCTCAATATCAACAGAATTTTAAAAAAAGTCAAAATTTTTGCAAAAAAGTGCTTGCATTTTTCAGCAAACTCTGCTATCATATCTAAGCGCCTGCGAAGGCGCTGTTTAAGTGATTTATCTGCGGATAGGAGGTGCAGTAGAATGGCAAAGTGTGATTATTGTGGCAAGGGCGTGACTTTCGGCATTAAGGTCTCCCACTCTCACAGACGTTCCAATCGTGCTTGGAAGCCCAATGTAAAGCGTGTCAAGGCCGTCGTCAACGGTACTCCGTGCCATGTGTACGCCTGTACTAGATGCCTCCGTACCAACAAGGTGGAGCGGGCCGTCTGATTTCCCAGCTATAAAGAACGGTGTCACTTCGGTGACACCGTTTTTGTTTTACGAGAATAGGGGCCGATGGAAACCCATCGGCCCCTACAGGTTTTTGTTCTGCTGACGGTCACTTGATCTGGCCGCAGTATTACTAACACAGTTTCATATGCATAAGAAGAATTATAAACCTATACCCTAGGTGTCTGCACAGTTCCAATGTACTCCAAATACCATGAATCCTGGCCGATGGGAATGCGGTAGAGTACCATATCCATATACATTTGCGGTTCATTGTCTTTTATGACCCGCACCTGCTCCAGTCTCGAAAGCCAAATACCGTCGGATGTCACTGCCCGTACAGATAAAAAAGTGTTTTTAGGCGCGTTTTTTAACTCTAGGGGCAGGTCTACTGAATGCCAGCTTTCACCATCAAATATTTCCATGCAGTGGGGCTTTCCGTCTGTACGGCTATCAACGGATTCAGGATACAGCAGCGTAGATTCCAAAATACAGTTGGGAAGAATGGCAGTGCAGTAGCTGTTTTCCAGACGGGCATCCATAAGTCGAATCTCGTCTCCCGTTGTCAAATCAATATCGTAGTATCCGTCGTTTTGCCGGAAGCAACGCAGTGTGGAGTCAGAGAGATAGCTTCCTTTTACGGGCAAGCCGGAAATGTCGATTTCATCCAGCGTCCCATTTTCAACCCTGTGAATTTTTGTGCCTGCGCCGCTTAGAAGGGAACAGTAGAAATACTTATCCCCGTAAATGGAAAACATATTTTTTGCACCCATCAGCGATAGGGATGTATTATCGCCTTCCTGCTCCCAAAAAATCTGCGAGCCGTTGTCGGATACGGAAATTCCCTTTGTATGGGTAATCCCTGCGGAATCAAGGGATGCTACAAAGAAAATCCACTGATCATCCAAATAGAAGTCAGCACCTGCAACAGGCGCAGTATTCACGGTATGCTCCGGGATATAGGCAATTTTCGTATTGGAACCATCCAAATCGGATGCTACAAATACTGTTCCATGTTCCTTTTTCTGATACAAATGGTGATAAGAAACAGTGTCACCCGTTCTGTATATCTTTTCATCCATGACGAGGAATGCGCTTGCAGCTATTTTTCCGTTACAACGCGCATCATAATGATTGCAGCTGGGTTTGTTGCATAATACAACCCAATTGGATAGGTCGCTCTTATCCGCGTAGTATAGCCAGGAGCTGAACATGAAATAATAGCCGTTTTCCGTTTCCGCAAGTGTGTTATAAGATGTGGATTCACTGCGTCCGCTGTTCCAGGCAGCGGTTTGCAGAAGTCCTGTTTTCGCCTGTCCATAGGTGAGAGCAGCGGAATCTTTCCAGTACGCCATATCTTCGCTGGTTGTAGCCAAAGTATTCCCAGCCATCTCATGCTTAGGGCAGCCGGATAATAGAAGAGCCACAAGAATAAAGTACAGTATGCGAATTAAGCCAGTTTGTTTCATATCCTGCTCCTCTTCAACTGAATGTTGTGCTTGCGTTATACAACACACAAATCTACTCTGTCAACAACCTCATTATTGACAAGGAATGTATTCCAAGAACTGTAATATCGACAAATTTCTGCCCATGTAAGGCTACTGATTCGTGTTGATGGATTGCTGCATCTATATCCTCCACGAATGATAAGGCCCTCACTGTCGTACACATGAAATGTAGCATATGTTTCCAAAATGTAGTCATTATAGTCTTTGTTGGAAGGAATAGAATTAAGCTCTATGATATTCTGAAGTGTGTGCGTGTTCAAAATTGCAAACGTGCCAAAAGAACATCCATCGTAGTTTGCAATCCCTTCATATCTGGTAACAGCGGCCGAAGCGGGAACGGCCATAGCTACAATCAGCATAACAGCCAAAGTCAAGCTCAAAAGTCTTTTTCTAATTTTCATAGTAACATATCCTTTCTTTGTTTTCAACCAAAATTTGGATGGGACTTTTTTAGGAGAGTTTGCCGCCGGCAGGTGC
>JAZNLC010000036.1:0-26393 GCA_045578895.1 Faecousia sp.
CCCACTTCCAGGCCTGCTGCCTTAGCACCACGATAGTGGGTATTTGCCATATCATCCGGGCGCATCGTACCCGCTTCTCCGTAACCGCGATAGCCCACACGGATCATCACAAAGGAAAATCCTGCTTCTTTTACCTGTTCCCAATCAATGTAGCCCTGATATTTGGAAACATCAATGCCCATCTGGCATTCTTCTGTCACACAGGTCAAATAATCCCCTATATAGGCGAAGTCCTCAGGGGTAAAGCGGTTGGGTGTCACCGGCGGTTCCGTGGGTTCTGTTGGTGGCTCTGTCATTACCGTGGTCGGAACTTGGGTCGTGTGCGGTGTCAAGGTTGTTTGCACTGTGGGGTCTGTCTGCACAGCCGGTGCGAACATGCCGTTTTTCCACAAAAGCACGGTAGCAATTATTCCAACGCAGAGCACCAACACACAAATGCCGATGATCAGCCATATTATCTTTTTCTTTGTCAGTGTCTGCATACTCTTATCAATTCTTCAAGCTTTGGATGGGAGCGGGAATCCTGCCCCCACGGGCAATAAACGCCTCTGCGGATTGGGAATGGACGGGCATCACAGGTGCGCTGCCAAGGAGACCGCCCATTTCGACACGGTCGCCGACCACCTTGCCCGGTGCGGGAATAATGCGAACAGCGGTGGTTTTCGTATTGATCATGCCGATGGCTGCCTCATCTGCAATAATTGCAGAGATAGTCGCGGCAGAGGTGTCACCGGGGACGGCGACGATATCCAGGCCAACAGAGCATACGCAGGTCATGGCTTCCAGTTTGGAAAGGGTCAGCACGCCGCTTTCAGCAGCCGCGATCATACCCTCGTCCTCAGAAACCGGTATAAACGCACCGGAAAGGCCGCCCACATGATTGGATGCCATCACGCCGCCCTTCTTCACAGCGTCATTAAGCAGTGCCAGCGCAGCGGTAGTTCCGTGGGTACCGCAAACCTCCAGGCCCATTTCTTCCAGTATCCGGGCCACACTGTCGCCCACAGCGGGTGTGGGTGCCAGGCTAAGGTCCACGATGCCAAAAGGAATGCCCAGCCGGTTGGATGCCTCTACGCCCACAATCTGACCCATACGGGTAATCCGGAAAGCGGTCTTTTTTACGGTTTCCGCAACCACGTCAAAGGGCTGCCCCTTAACACTTTTCAGCGCATGGTGTACAACGCCGGGACCGGAAACACCCACATTCAGCACACATTCCGGCTCGCCTACACCGTGGAATGCGCCGGCCATAAAGGGATTGTCCTCCACCGCATTGGCAAATACCACCAGTTTGGCGCAGCCCAAGCCGTCGTTATCCGCGGTCAGCTCAGCCGTCTTTTTAATGATGCGGCCCATTTGGGCGACGGCATCCATATTGATACCTGCTTTGGTGGAGCCTACATTAACACTGGAACAAACCCGTTCCGTTGCGGCCAGGGCTTCAGGAATGGATTCGATCAGCACCCGGTCACCCTGGGTAAAGCCTTTTTGCACCAGCGCGGAAAAACCGCCGATGAAGTTGACACCGCATTCCTTCGCGGCCTTATCCATAGCAATCGCCAAAGGCACATAGGAATCGGTGTGGCAGTTATTCCCCACAATGGAAACGGGTGTCACGGAGATCCGCTTATTGACAATGGGAATACCAAACTCCCATTCGATATCCTGGCCTACCTTCACCAGGTTTTCCGCTTTCCGGGTGATCTTGTCATAGATCTTTCGGGCGCAAACCTGTACATCTGTATCCATGCAGTCCAGCAGTGAAATACCCATGGTAATGGTACGGATGTCCAAGTGGCGCTTATCGATCATATCCCGGGTCTGCAATATGTCCTTATGACTCAGCATGTCCTTACCTCACACCCGGTGCATGGCTTCAAAGATATCTTCCCGCTGTACACGAATGGAAAGGCCCATCTCCTGACCCTTGGCATCCATCACCTTACAGAATTCGGCCAAAGGCAGCGTGCAGTCCGTTACATCCACGGCCATCATCATAGTAAAATAACCCTGCATGACCGTTTGGTTGATATCCAAAACATTTACATTATAAGAAGCCAGCGCGACACAGACCTCGGCAATAATACCGACTCTGTCCTTCCCTACAACAGTTACGATCGCTTTCATAATTTACACCTCATAGTCCGCAGAAACACGGGTCTCCAGGAAATGATGAAAATGGGATTTTGCCTCCTGGTGCAAAGGGTGCGCCCGGTAGTTCTTCACATCCTCTGCCGTGTCAAACTCCGAATACAGCGCATAGTCCATACCGGCATAGCAGCGGCGGACTTCCATGTGGCGCAGGCCGGGGATCTTGCCCACCAGCGGCTCCAATTTGGATGCAATGAGCGCAACGGCCGCATCCTTATCCACGCCCTCTTTCAAGGTGTACACAACGATATGTTTAATCATAAGCCACCTCAGATCTCATAGTCAGCGGCCACACGGCTGCTGAGCAGGTGGAAGAAATGGCTCTTGGCTTCTTCATGGAGAGGATGTACCGCATAGGCAGCCATAGCTCCCTTGCTTTCCAGTTCGCAGTACAGCGCAAAGTCCATACCGGCGTAGGTGGGCCGGACTTCCACATGGATGAGTCCGTCAATTTTGCCAACCAGCGGTTCCAAAACAGACGCAGCAATGGCAGCTACCTTTGCCTTATCCTCACCTTCCTTAACATTGAACAATACGATGTGCTTAACCATAGTGATCCTCCTGATAAGATTGTGGTATTTTGCTACTGGCCTGCGGTCAGTAGCAAAATACCGGGACCGGCAAATGTCGGTCCCGGTATGTAGGGGCAGAATTATTCAGCTTCCTCTTCGGTCTCAGCCTCGGGAGCGGACTCCAGCAGAGCGCGGATGGACAGAGAGATGCGCTTGTTCTCAGCATCCACATCGGTGATCTTGACCTGGACTTCCTGGCCCTCAGCCAGAACATCCTCGGGCTTGCCGATGCGCTTGTCAGCGATCTGAGAAATGTGGATCAGGCCATCAACGCCGGGCAGGATCTCTGCGAAAGCGCCGAAGGTCATCAGCTTAACAACCTTAGCGGTGCAGACATCGCCCACAGCGTAGTTGGTCATGAACTGATTCCAGGGATTCATCTCAGCGGTCTTGTAACCCAGGGAAATCTTGCGCTTCTCAGCGTCGAAGGAAATGACGTAGACATCGATCTCGTCGCCGACCTTCACGACCTCAGCGGGGTTCTTGATGCGGTTCCAGCTCAGCTCGGAAACATGAACCATGCCGTCGACACCACCGATGTCAACGAATGCGCCGTAAGAAGTCAGGGACTTAACGGTGCCGTGGAACTTAGCGCCTTCCTGGATCTCGGTCCAGATTTTCTCCTGAGCAGCCTTACGCTCCTCGGAAGCAACAGCGCGGATGGAGCCGATCACACGGCGGCGTGCGCGGTTCACTTCGGTAACCTTCAGCTTAACGGTCTTGCCGACCATACCGGTCATATCACCGCCCTTGGCAATGCCGGACTGGGAAGCGGGGATGAAGACGCGGATGCCCTTAACATTGGCAACCAGGCCGCCCTTGTTCTCTTCGGTAACGGTACCTTCAACAGTGGTCTTCTCTTCTGCAAAGACAGCCATGTCGTCCCATACCTTCATGCCATCCAGCTTCTTCTTGCTCAGCTGAACAGTGCCTTCCTGATCGTTGGCGCGAACAACGAAAACTTCGATCTCGTCGCCTACATGCAGGATGTCCTCGGGCTTTACAGAGGGATCGGCGCTGACTTCATCGTAGGGAATGTAACCGGCGTGCTTAGTGCCCAAATCGACCTGGACTTCGGTGTTGCCGATACCGGTAACGGTGCCAAGAACCTTATCTCCTGTATTTAAAGTCTTGATGGACTGCTCCAGAAGTGCCTCAAAGCTTTCCTCCTGCACAGCATCATTAGTAAGAATTTCGCTCATAGTCTTGTTGACCTCCTTTATAATCCACGCAGGTGTTGACGCACCTGCCGTGATTCCAACATCAGCCACACTGCTGAAAAACTCAGGTCTCAGTTCCGATGCGTTATCCACCAGAACGACCCGACCGCAGTGCTCCCGGCAAATCATGGCGAGACGGCCTGTGTTGGAACTGTGGATATCACCTACAACGACCATGGCCTGACAAATTGAACTCAATTTTGCCGCTTCGCTTTGCCGAAATTCAGTTGCTTTGCATATTGTATCAAATATTTTCAAGTTAGTAAACTGTTTTTTTGCAATTTCGCAACACATTTTCCACAAAGATTCCGTGGAAGTTGTTTGTGAAACCATGCAAATTGGCGAATCCGCGGAAACTTCACCGCTTTCGATCCATTTTTGCAGCTGTTGGGGGTCTTCAAAGACCCTGCAATTATCACACCAACCGGCGATTCCCTCCACTTCCGGATGGGAGCGGGTACCGATGATCACAGGCAGACGCCCCTCTGCCTGTGCCTTGTGAACGATCTCATGGATCCGTTTCACAAAAGGGCAGGTAGCATCCACGATCTCGACCCCCCGCGCTTCCAGCCGTTGATACACAGCTTTGGAAACGCCATGGGAGCGAATGATTACCGTACTGTTTTCCGGTGCATCTTCCGGGTGCTGGATCACCTCCACACCCATATCCTCAAAACGCTTCACCGCATGGCGGTTATGAATGATGGGTCCCAGCGTTACAACACATTTTCCCGCTTTCGCTTGCTGCTCCACCATATCTACAGCCCGGCTGACACCGAAGCAGAAGCCTGCGCTTTTGGCTACCTGAACACTCATAGCGCGACCTTCTTTGCAATGATCTCTTTCATTGCTGCGATCACGCCATCGATATCCAAATCACTGCTATCCAGCAAAACAGCATCCTTTGCCTGCTTCAGCGGGGCAATGGGACGGTGGCTGTCCTGGTAGTCCCGCTGCTGAATATCCTTCAGCACCTGAGCATAGTTGGCTTTTTGGCCTTTTGCAACCATTTCATCGGTGCGGCGTTGGGCGCGAACTTCAGCAGACGCAGTCAGAAAGATTTTAACCGTAGCTTTGGGCAGCACAACTGTACCAATATCCCGGCCGTCCATGATGACATTGTGCTTTTTTGCCACATCCCGCTGCATATCCAGCAGCATATCCCGAACCATGGCATGGGCAGAGACCAAGCTGGCCTTTTGGGATATCTCGGGTGTGCGGATCTCATCGGTCACATCCATGCCGTTCATCAGCATGTGCTGCTTGCCTTCTTCGTCATATTCGATGGCAACGGTCAGCTCATCCAGGTAGCGCTCCACACCATCGGTATCCTTAGGGCTGATACCCAGCAGGTCTAAAAAGTAGGCAACAGTACGGTAGATTGCGCCGGTGTCCACATAGTAATAGCCCAGTTCTTTGGCAAGGCGGCGGGCAATGGTGCTTTTACCGGCACCGGCAGGCCCGTCGATGGCAATATTCACTGTTTTCGCCATAATCAATTCCTCATTTCCGTTATTTCTCTTGCGCGCGCAGCTTCGCCAGCGCCGCAGCTTCCAGCTGAACCACTTGATCGGCTGTCAAATCCAGCTTTGTACCCACCTCTTGCGGGGTATAGGGCTGTCCGCCATCCAGGCCAAAGCGCAGTGTCAAAACCTTTGCCTCCTGCTCCGTGAGGCTGGAGAGCATATCCAAAATCCGCTGGCGGCTTTGAAAATAAGCCGTATCTTCCACTGCTTGATCATCTTCCGGCTCCTGTTCTTTTGGCGGCTGCTTGGCTTTTTCCATGGTCTGCGCCGTACGCAGCATATTCTGATAGACCTCGGCTTCTTCCGGTGTAACACCCAGTTCCAGTGCAATCTCCTCCACGGTTGGATTGCGTCCCAGTTGGGTCAGCAATTGCTTGTCTATCACGCGGTAAGCTTCCATAGCCTTTTTCATTTTACTGCCCACGCCATTTTGACGGGCCTGCAGCACGACCGCCTTGGCAAGATACTGCCGGATCCACCAATCCGCATGCTTCTCAAAATCGCCGCCATCATAGCGAAGGATTGCTTCCCACAAACCAAGATTGGCTTCCTGGATCAAATCCGTCAGCAGCACACCGTAACCGGTCATACCCTGTGCCGCTTCCACAGCGCGGCTGATGGTCACATTCAACAGTTGCTGCCGTGCACCGTCATTGCCCTCCAGGCATTGCATCGCCAGCACCGCTGGATCTCCCGCGGCGGGAATTGCTGCCAGTTCCTCCAGATACAGCTTCAAAGGATCCCCCTCTTCCAGGTTCTCCAAAAGCCTGCCGGATTTGATCAGCATTTCTTCCCGGCGCAACCGTTTTTCTTCCTCACCGCTGCCGTAATGGGAAGGAAGGTCTTCTGCCAGCAAAGCGATATGCCTGTCTTCCATTGTCTGCAGTGCCTCTTCCCAGGCATCCTCTTCTTCCCCCTCCATCAGGGTTAGAAACCGTACGGCAGAGATGGAATCACCGAAATGCAGTTTTTCCAGTGCCAGTTCCCATGGGGAGCTGGCATATTCAAAACAAAACTCATTCATTCAAAAAGTCCTCCAAGCCCAGATTCGCGCCCAATTCCTTCATTCTGTCCATGGCCTGTTGTTTGATTTGGCGGATCCGTTCCTTTGAGACACCGAAACGAACACTGATCTGCTCCAAAGAATAGCAGACCCCGTCCTCCATGCCAAAGTGCAACCGCAGGATCATTTGCTGCCGCTCGTCCAACATGGAAAGGAGCAGCTCCAGCGTACGGTTCAATTCCTCTTTTACCAGTTGTTCATAGGGCTCCGGAGAGAGACGGTCTTTCAAAAGGCTTCCCAAAGAGTCTTCTCCGTCTTCTCCGGCAGGGGTATCGATAGAACAGATTTCCGGGTACAGGTCCATCAGCTGTTGAATCCGTTCCGGCGTCATATCGCAATGCTCCGACAGTTCTTCTACCGTTGGCTCCCGCTCCAGCAGTTGTTTCAGTTTTGTTTTTGCTTTCAAAATCTTGTGGATCCGTTCCGCTGTATAGGCCGGGACCCGGATCACGGTTCCCTGATCGATCAGGTAACGGGTCACGCCCTGGCGGATCCATTTTGTGGCGTATGTAGAGAACCGGTATTCCATGGTGTAGTCAAACTTTTTCGCGGCGTTCAAAAGGCCAATACAGCCTTCCTGGATCAGATCCAGCAGTGGCACACCGCGACCGGCATATTCCTTCGCCACCGAGACCACCAGACGAATATTGGCTTTCACCATTTCCTTGACGGCTTCACCGTCCCCCTCTTTGCAGCGCTTTGCCAGTTCCAGTTCCTGCTGCGGTGTCAGCATGGGGACATCACGGACATCGTGCAGAAGCTGTCGAATATCATCTTCGCCTATGCTGACAGGCATATTCAGTTCAGCTGTCGCATCTGTCATAGTTTAGACCCTTTTCTTTCCTTTAGTTGATCACGCAGTTTCAGCAAGTCATCTTCCGTAGAAACGCCGGATGCCTGATGTTCCATCAGGATTGTACGCACGCAGTCTTTCAGCGCCGTTTCATTCACAGGCCCCTGCTGCCGCTGGGAAATGCCCGTAATGTGGGAAATTTCCTCCGGTGTCATATTCTCCAGCGCGCCGGGGTTCAAGGTCAGTCCCTGGGCATATCGCATACAGAACTGGCCGTAAACATTTCCAAGGAGCGGGCTGGAAAAGGTTTCCGGTTTCAGTGATTTGGTTTGTTCCATCAGTGCGGGATCTTTCATTACCATCGCCAGCACAGCCTCTTCCGCCATAGCGGATTTTATATTATCGTATCGGATGCTGCGGCTTTTTGGCTGCAGAGCCTGCTCCGGTGCCAGGTCGATCTTTTCCTGCCGCTTCTTTTCCCGGGCGATACGCCGCTTGAACGCTTTGTTGATCTCCATTTTCATGGCATCATAGCTGATGGAAGCGGCTTCCGCCACCCGGGTACCGTAAACTTCCCGCTGCACGGCACTGGTCAAAGAGCAGATCAGTTCCGCAGCCTCATGGATGAATTTGATCCGCTGATCGTCCACCTTCAAATCGTACTTTTGGGCAATGGCAGTCAGTTGGTATTCCACCCGGTTGGCTGAGCCTTCCAGCAGCAGTTTAAATCGGTCCGCACCGAACCTTTTCAGAAATTCGTCAGGGTCCTTGGCATCTTTGATCTGCAGCACCTTCACGCTGATCCCAGCCTTTTCCAGGATGGGAATCGCCCGCTGAGTCGCCCGCTGGCCCGCAGCATCGCCGTCATAGATCAGCACCACCTGCTCGGTGTAACGGGAGATCAGAGTTGCCTGTTCTTCCGTCAGGCTGGTACCGAGAGATGCCACCGCATTGTCAAAACCATACTGGTGCAGGGCCACCACATCGATATTGCCTTCAACCAATATCAAGTAATTCTGTTTGGTTTTCTTTGCCAGATTCAGGCCAAACAGATTCTTTCGTTTGTTAAAAATCAGTGTTTCCGGAGAGTTCAGATATTTGGCAGCTTCCTTATCGTTTTTGATAATGCGCCCGCCGAAGGCAATGATATTGCCCCGAACATCGATGATCGGGAACATGAGCCGTCCCCGGAAACGGTCAAAGAGGTTGCCGTTTTTCTGAGAAACGGTCACCAGGCCCGAATCCTTCAATTCCTGATCCGTATAGCCCTTGGCGCGCATCGCTTTTACCAGGCTGTCCCAGGTATCTGGAGCAAAGCCGACACCAAAGGTCGTGAGAATGTACTTATTCATGCCACGGCCCAGGGCATAATTCAGCGCTTCCGCGCCAATGGGAGAATAAAGCTGGGCGTGGAAAAACCGGGCTGCCTCCTTATGGAGCGCCCAAAGCCGCTCCTGTTGGCGGTACTTGCTTTGATACTGCTCGTCCTCAGGCACTTCCATACCCACGCGTTTTGCTAAAGACCGCACCGCATCCGGATAGCTGAGACCTTCCAGTTCCATCACGAAGTTGATAGAACCGCCACCCTTATGGCAGCCGAAGCAATAATAGATCCCCTTGTCAGGCGCTACAGAGAAGGACGCGGTCTTTTCTCCGTGGAACGGGCACAGGCCAAAGAGGTTGGAGCCGGAACGGCGCAGCGTTACATGCTGCCCCACCACATCTTCAATTGGGTTTCTTGCCAGCAGTTCATCGATAAAAGACGCAGGAAATGCCATAGCCTATACCTCCTTTCGCAGTCAGTGAATGATATCACACTATCCCCGAATCCGCCACCCGGCAGGGGTAAATATCTCTGTAAATTTGTCAACCGCGTACTTATCGGTCATACCCGCGATATAGTCACAGACGGTTCTTTCCAATCCCTCAAAACTCATTTGGGGCTGAAAATCCTCCGGCAGTGCCTGGGGGTTGGTGTAATAATGCTCATAAAGGCGCTTGATCATATCCTTCGCCTTTCGCTCTTCGCCTTTTGCCACAGGATTGCGGTAAACCTTCTCAAAGAGGAAGCTCCGCAATGTATCCAGTGCCCGGTCCACCTCAGGTGAGAAGACAATGTCTCCTGCCTCCCGGGATGTCAGGATCATATCACATACCAGTGTATCGATCCGCTCGCCGTGGGTAGCACCCAGCACGGCAGATACCTCCCGGGGGATATCACTGTTGGTCAGGATTCCCGCCCGCACGGCATCATCGATATCGTGATTGACATAGGCAATCCGGTCCGCCCAGCGAATAACCCGGCCTTCCAGTGTTTCCGGGATATAGGCACCGCTGTGACCCAAAATACCCAAACGCACCTCATGGGTCAAATTCAAGCCTGCACCGTCGTTTTCCAGCACATCCACCACACGAAGGCTCTGCTCGTTGTGGCGGAAGGGCTTACCCAAGCAAACTGTCAGTGCATCCTCACCTGCATGGCCAAAAGGTGTATGGCCAAGGTCATGTCCCAAAGCAATGGCCTCCGCCAGGTCCTCATTCAGTGCCAGGGCACGGGTAATGGTACGGCCGATTCGGGAGACTTCCAATGTATGCGTCATACGGGTGCGGTAATGATCACCCTCGGGGCGCAAAAACACCTGCGTCTTGTGCATCAGTCGGCGGAAAGCCTTGCTGTGAACGATCCGGTCCCCGTCGCGCTGGTAGCAGGTGCGCACATCATTTTCCTTGGGCTGATAAGGCACGGGGCGGCCCTTGCTGCGGTCAGAAAAAGCCGCAAGGGGGTTTAGTCTGCGGTGCTCCTGATATTCCAGTTCTTCACGAATATTCATAGCCATTGCTCCTTTAAAGTAACCGCTGATTCAATCGACAAGCGCCGCCAGCGAGAGATTTTGGCACAAATTGAAGTTTAGAAAACGGTGGAATACCTTGTGTATTTCCCGTTTTTCAAACTGATAAGCTGGGGTAAAAGATCCGCTGTCGGCCGAAGACGATTGATTCAGCGGTTACTAAACAGGGAATGCCCGGTATTCCTTTCCGGTTTCCATGCCTTCGACGGTAGCTGCCGTCATATCCGTCAGTCGGTCCAGGAACGGTTGTGCCTGGGCTTCTGCC
The DNA here is from genome assembly GCA_045578895.1 of Faecousia sp. Lineage (GTDB taxonomy): Bacteria > Bacillota > Clostridia > Oscillospirales > Oscillospiraceae > Faecousia. The sequence goes on from JAZNLC010000036.1 coordinate 10,440, forward strand.
AGCAATATCTCCAGTTCCACTTCCGCTCCGAATTCCGTGCTGCGGATGATGCCGCCAAAAGCTTCCACCTCCAGCTTTAAGCGTTCATAATATGTATAGGGGCATGGGACATACAAAACGGTCCATACCCGCTTCATTGACTTGCCTGCCGCGTCTATTGCAATCTTTGCGCCTTTGGTGTACGCTCTCACCAGGCCGCCGGCACCCAAGAGGATACCGCCAAAGTACCGGGTCACCACACAAACAACATTATACAGGTTTTCACGCTGCAGCACCTGCATCATGGGATTGCCGGCAGTACCTCCCGGCTCTCCGTCATCGGAAAACCGCATGGGACCATCTTTGATCACATAAGCCCAGCAGTTGTGGGTAGCGTCGTAGTGCTGCTTTTTCATTTCCTGGATTTTTGCCAGCGCTTCCTCTTCCGTTTCCACGGGCCAAACACGGCCGATGAAGCGGGATTTCTTTTCGACAAATTCATCCTCACCGTAGCCGGTCGGCACCAGATACTCCTGCAAGGTCAGCACTCCTTCGTTACATACTTTTTCATTCTGCCGTACAGGATCTCATCCAGCACAGTATCCACGACGATTCCTTCGCCGGTATATTCCACAGCGTTGACCTTCGCCCCGGAGTGGAGTGTATCCACCAAGCCGCCGGCAGAATATGGGATGGTCAGAATCACATGATGGCGGCTCTGACCCAAAGCGTTTTCAATGGCTGCCAGCAGCGTATCCATACCCGCGCCGGTTCCGGCAGACATAGCCACCACATCACCGCCGATGGGAATATCGGTCTTTTCCACTAAGTCCGCCTTGTTATAGCAGCGCAGTACGGGTGTCCCCGGCTTTGCCAGTTTCGCGATGAGGCTGTCCACCACATCAATGTGCTCTTCCCGGTTGGGATCGGAGGAGTCGATCACATGAAGCAATAGATCGGCGTATTGCAGTTCCTCCAGTGTTGCCCGGAAGGCGTCCACCAGATGGTGGGGCAGTTTGGCAATAAAGCCAACGGTATCGGAAAGGATCACATCCAAGTTTTCAGAAACCGTCAACTGCCGGGATGTGGTGTCCAGGGTATCAAAGAGACGGTTATTTGCCGGAATTCCCGCACCGGTAAGCCGGTTCAGAAGCGTGGATTTGCCTGCGTTGGTGTAGCCCACAATGGCGACTACCGGCACAGAGTTTTTCATTCGCCGCTCTCGCTGTACACTTCTTACCTGCCGCACCTGCTCCAGCTCGTTTTTCAGCCGATTGATCCGTTCCCGGATATGGCGGCGGTCAGATTCCAGCTTGGTCTCACCGGGGCCACGGGTACCGATGCCGCCACCCTGCCGGGAGAGGTTTTTACCCATACCTGCCAATCTGGGCAGCAAATACTGATACTGGGCAAGTTCCACCTGCAAACGGCCTTCTTTGGTCTTTGCCCGCTGGGCAAAAATATCTAATATCAGTGCACTGCGATCCAACACAGGGATACCCATGATTTCTTCCAGTGCCCGAATGTGGCCGGGAGACAATTCATTGTCAAAAATGATCATGGTGGATTCCGTTGCTTCTGCCAGCATTCTCACTTCCTGGGCCTTGCCCTCACCGATAAAGCTGTGAGAATCCGGTGTATGCCGGTTTTGCAGAATCTTGGCAGTACAGAAGCCGCCCGCTGTCTCCAGCAGTGCTTCCAGTTCTTCCAGGGTCTCCTCCGTGGCGGTCTGCGCCTGGGTAAAGCAATCCGCGTTCAATCCGACCAGGATTGCCCGCTCTGTTACATGTTTTTCAAAGTTCGATTCCATAAAGTCCTCCAACATATCTTACCCGTTAGTATACCACGAATCCGCCGTTGCAAGCAATACCAAAAAGTGATAATCTTAATTCTTTCTATTATCTTTTTACAAAAGCAAAAGCCTGCACCGCGGATTCGCAGTGCAGGCTTAAAGCTTACTTCAGATTGAATCTCTTGTTGAAACGGTCAACGCGTCCACCGGTGTCAACCAGCTTCTGCTTGCCGGTATAGAAAGGGTGGCACTTGGAGCAGATTTCAACTCTGATATCCTTCTTGGTGGAGCCGGTGGTAAAGACGTTGCCACAAGCACAGCGAATTGTAGTCTGTTCGTAGTTGGGATGGATGCCTTCTCTCATTTCGTTCACCTCTTTCTCATCATATAAAAGGGCATAATTGCCCCAGCAATCTTTAATCGCCCGGATATCATAACATATCCTTTTCAGAAATGCAAGTATTATTTTCTGTTTTTTTATATTATTTTAGAATGCCCAGTTACCGTTGCGGAAGACAGGAACTACCTTACCGTCAGTGCAGATTGCGTCGATGTTCATGCTGTCACAGCCGATCATGAAGTCTACATGGATCATGGAATCGTTGATGCCCAGTTTCTTGCACTCATCATTTGTCTTGTTGTGATGGTCACGAATGGTATCGTTGAAGCCGCGGCCCATTGCCAGGTGACAAACAGCGTTTTCATCAAACAGCGTATTGTAGAACAGCAGGCCGGTCTCATTGATGGGGCTTGTCTGCGGAACCAGAGCGCACTCGCCCAGATATGCGGCACCTTCGTCCATAGAAACCATCTGCTCAAGCAGTTCCTTACCCTTTTCCGCGCCGACTTCCACAGCCTTGCCGTTTTCAAAGCGCAGCCAGAAGTTCTCGATCAGCTGACCCTGATAGCTCAAAGGCTTGGTAGAATAGACAATACCCTCCGCCTTACCCTTCATGGGAGAGATAAAGCATTCCTCGGTAGGAATATTGGGGTTGAAGAACACACCGCTCTTTGTGGTTTCCCCACCGCCGCAGAAAACCGCCTCGCCGATCATACCGACCGTCAGATCGGTGCCGTTATCAGCAGTATAGTGCAGGGATTCGATGCCCAGGGAGTTCAGATAGGCGCAGCGGTTTGCCAAATCCGCATTGTGGTTTTCCCAGGCCTTCACGGGATTCTCATCCACGCGGGAGGTGGACAGGATGGCTTCCCACAGTTTCTCAATGGCAACGCTGGTGCGCAGGCCGGGGAATACCTTCTTTGCCCATGCGGCACCGGGAACAGCAGCGATGCACCACTGCTGTTTACCGTCCAGCTCCTCGGAGTAGGGCTTGACGATGGGATAGCTCATCTGACGAGCTTTTGCCATCTTGGCAACATTGACACCCTTCAGGCCATCGGGGTCTGCAGAAGTCAGATGGATCCGGGCGGGAACGATGTCGCAGTAATGCTGCAATCTGGCTTTCTGCCACTCGTGGACAGTCGCCAGAGTCTTCAAAGACTGGTGACGGTAATGTAGCTTTGCCAGAGGCTGATAGCTCCACTCCACAATGACTTCTTTTGCCTTTGCCTTATAGGCTTCGTCTACAACCAGGGCAACAAAATCAGGCTGATCCAGACCGGCATGAACAATAACGGTCTGCCCCTTTTGAACGTTGACACCGCAGCGGACGATCAGCCGTGCGTATTCTCTCAGTGCAGTTTTTTTCATAAGGAAACTCCTTCCAATAGTGAATTGCAGTGATTATAACAAAAAACCGATTATTCGTCAATCTGTGTTGCATTATTTCCCGTTTTGCCCTATAATAATCTTTAGTAATCATTGGAGGAGATTCCATGCTCACAAAAGAATCCCTATGGAAACTGGCTGAGAAAGGCCCGGTTCTGCTGGACGGTGCCACCGGTTCCAATCTGATGAAGGCCGGTATGCCCCGGGGTTGCTGTACGGAAGAGTGGGTTCTGGCCAACCCGGATAAATTGGTTTCGCTCCAGCGGGCCTATGTGGCCGCCGGCAGTCAGATCATCTATGCCCCTACCTTTCAGGCGCAGCCCATTGCCCTGGAGCGTGTTGGACTTCAGAAGCAAACAGAAGCCGTCAATGCCCACTTGGCTGCGCTCAGTAAAAGTGTCAGCAGCGATGTATTGGTCGCCGGCGATCTGACTACTCTTGCCGCCTACACGGACAGCTGGGATCCTGACAAATTTGACCTGCTGGTTGAAAACTACCGGCGGCAGATCAAAGGTCTCCTGGACGGAGGGGTAGACCTGCTGGCCGCAGAAACATTGATGTATCCCCAGGAAGCGGAAGCCATTTTGACAGCCGCTGAACTGGAAGGCGCTACCTGCTGCATCTATACCTTTACCATGCAGCCGGACGGCAGTTTGTTCTCCGGTATGGATGCCGGGCCGGTCTTAAAAAATTTGGAGGATGCCGGCGCAGCCGCGGTGGGATTTAACTGTGTAGCCGCCGATGCCTTTACTCCCGGATTGGTCAGCAAACTGCGCCGGTATGTCCGCTGCCCGATTGTATGCAAGCCAAACGCAGGTATCCCGATAATCGGTGAAGACAAGCTTCCCCATTACCCCATGATGCCCGATGAATTCGGCAGCATTATGAAAGATTGCCGCGCCATGGGTGCTTCCCTGCTGGGAGGTTGCTGCGGTACAGGCCCTGCCTTTATTGAAACGCTCAAAAATATATAAAACCCTCTTCAAAGAGAAATAATGGAGGTTATTTATGGAAAGAAGAATCAGTTTATATGTCAGCAAGAAAAATCCGCTGACCTGGATCGCCGCACTGCTCCTGCTGGCATCCGCCGTCGTAAGAATCGTATTGGAATGCACAAACGGTGTTCCCTGCTCCAACATTTGGGGTCTTGTGGTATTGCCTGTTGCCGCTACCGCATTGTATTTGATGATAGCCCTGATTTGGGGTAAAGAGATGTTCTATAAGACCGCTATCCCTGTATGGATGATCGCCATTTACTACGGTATTCATCTCAATCAGTACGGTTTCGGCACCATGGTGCGTGTGCTGTGCTGGATCGTTTTGGTTTTCTTTGCGGCAATGTACACAGACATTACCGCCGGCCGCGGTCGCAGAGTATTCTGGCTGTTCCTGCTCCATGCCTGTCCCATCGCCGCGTTTGTCTATATGTACCGCAATGACCTGATAGCCGCTTCTGATTTCCTGCTGCCGGAAGCTTTTCTATGCCTGGGTCTGATGGTCATGACTTTCGCCATCCGGATCCATCCCGTTGGGGAGTATCATCCCACCTGGGGTGACCGCATCGACGGGCGAAAGATCCGCACCCTGGCACCTATGGCCCAAATCACCGCTTTCTTCCAGGTAGAGCGCAACACCTGCTCCAACCTGTTTGAAGAATCCTTCGAGATCACCCATATCGACCGCTACATCCGTCAAAAGCGCAAGGAAGGCTACACGGATTTCGGCATCACCCATGTACTGCTTGCCGCCTATGTTCGCGGTGTCGCCAAGTATCCCCAGCTGAATCGGTTTATCTCCGGTCAGAAAGTATACTCCCGCGGCAATGATATTCAGTATTGCATGGTAATTAAGAAGGATATGACGCTGGAGTCCCCCGACACATCCATCAAGGTACATCTGCACCCCGCAGATACCGCCATTGATGTGTACAACAAACTGAAAGCCGCTGTTGACAGTGTCAAGGCTACGGAAGAACTGGATTCCAGCCTGGACAGCTTGATTATGACACTGAATTTGATTCCCAGTGTGGTTCTAAAATTCTTTGTATGGCTGCTGAAGCTGCTGGATTACTTTGGTCTGCTGCCCAAGTTCCTGCTGGAGCTAAGTCCCTTCCACGGAAGTTTGTTCTTTACATCCATGGGCAGTTTGGGCATTCCCCCCATCTACCACCACCTGTACGACTTCGGTAACCTGCCCGTATTTGGTGCTTTCGGCTGTAAGCGCCGTGCTTTGGAGGTCACTGAGGATGGCAGTGTCGTACAGAAAAAGTACATTGATGTCAAATTCGTATTGGACGAGCGTATTGTAGACGGTTTCTACTATGCCACTTTCTTTAAGTACTACCGCCGTCTTCTGGCTCATCCCGAAGTTTTGGACAATCCTCCTGAAGAAGTTGTGAAGGACATTGACTAAATGATCGATACCATTCTCTCGCTCTTACCGCAAAATTTTCCCTGGCAGCACAACATCCATCATTTCATCACCATTGATTCCACCAACACAAAAGCAAAACAAATGGCCGCACAAGGTGCGCCCCACGGAACGGTATTGATTGCGGACAGTCAAACCGGCGGGCGGGGACGGCTGGGACGAAGCTTCCATTCCCCCGCAGGCAGCGGTATTTATCTTTCCGTGATTCTTAGGCCCCAATGTCACGCATCCCGGCTGATGCATCTGACCTGCGCTACCGGTACCGCCATGTGCGATGCTGTAGAAAGCGCCTGCGGCTTCCGTCCTGGTATTAAGTGGACCAACGACTTGGTATTCGGAAAGAGAAAACTTGGCGGAATCCTCACTGAGCTTTCTTTGGATGCAGAGGGCAATGCCGCCTATGCCGTTGTCGGGATCGGCATTAACTGTACCCAGAGTGCATCAGATTTTCCGGAAGATATCCGCTCCATCGCCACCTCTTTAAGCCGCTGTACCGAAGCCCCCATTGACCGCAGCAAAATCGTTGCGGCAATGCTGGTCAGTTTGGAACGCATGGCTCAGATCCTCCTGCAGCAAAAGGTGCAGATCATGGATCGTTACCGCCGGGATTGTATCACCGTCGGTCAGGACATCTCCGTAATTGCCGGTGAGAATATCCGTCACGGTACTGCTCTTTCGGTTGATGAGGACGGTGCGTTGGTTGTCCGGTTTTCCGACGGCCATACGGAAGCCGTCAGCTCCGGGGAAGTCAGCATCCGGGGAATGTACGGCTATATCCCATAATATTTTAGTTGCATTTTTCTGGAGCTTTGGTTATACTGATACTAGATAATTATAAATATGGAGGTATGTCCCATGAAAACCGCTAAGATCATTGCTAAGATCGTTGTAGCCCTGGCCGCTGTTGCCGGTGCTGTGTATGTTGTTGCTACCTACGGTGAGCAGATCGTTGCAATGTGCAAGAAGATGCTTGCTTCCCTGCCCTGCTGCAACTGCAAGTGCACCTGCGATTGCGAAGGTGATTGCACCTGTGATGGCGATTGCACCTGCGAATGCAAGGATGTCATTGAAGAAGTCGTTGAAGCTGAGATTCCCGAAGCGGAAGCTCCCGCTGAGGAAGTTGTTGAGGAAGCTGCTGAAGAAGCTGCCACCGAAGAAGACTTCGCCGAATAATGTAAATATGTAAAATACCCGGGACCTCCGTCCCGGGTATTTTTATGCGTTCTCTTGTTCCAGCAGACGCTGCTGCTCCTCTTTGACCATTTTTGTGACCCAGGAACCTTCTGTACTTTTCAGCTGTTCCTCGCCAACGATGGAGTCGTCCGCGAAGCTGTCAAATTCCTTTTGCTTTCCGGAAAGGATCTCCAGCATCCGCTCATCGAAGGTATCATCAGCCAGCAGCCGGTGCACCAGCACATCCCGGGTCTGACCCATGCGGTAAGCCCGGGAAATTGCCTGATTCTCAATGGCCGGTGTCAGCTGCGGCTCACAGAAGACGATCACGCTGGCAGCCTGGATATTCAGGCCGGTGCCGCCTGCCTGCACCTGACTGACAAGAACCGCACCCGGCTCAGCTTTATTGAAGGCATCCACGATCTCCTGCCGCCGCGCGGGGCTGATATCGCCGGAGATGGTATCCAGGCAACGGTCTCCCAGGAGACGATGCACTTTTCCCAATGTGTTGCGGAAGAAGGAGAAAACGATGATCTTTCTGCCTTCTTCTTTCGCGCTGTCGCAGATCTCCAGCAACCGTTTTGCTTTGGAGGAATCCTCCAAAGCATCCATCTGCCAGGATACCTGGCGGATCGCCATGATATTACCGCTGGCAACGGCCTCTCTGTATATCGCCAGTTCCTTTTGAGACAGCTCGCACCATTGCTCTTTCTCAACCAATTCCGGCAGTTCCTTTAATACATCCTCCCGAACCCGCCGCAGATAGACCGGTGCCAGTTCCCGGCGGAACTGCTCTGCCGTGGAGATGTTTTTGACCCTTTCCAGTTTCTGCGCGATCTGCGGCTGCAGGCAATTGACCAGGAAGCACATTTCATCCACCCGGTTGACCAGCGGTGTGCCTGACATATACAGAACACCCTCAGTCTTCGCAAGCAATTTCTGCATGGCCACCGTACGCTGTGCATAGGGATTTTTGACATAGTGGGCTTCGTCTACTACCAGCATATCAAATTTAAACTTCTCAGGAAGTTCAAACCTGCTGATGGACTCAAAAGTCGTTACCGCCACATCTCCGTTTTCCCGCCAGTGAAGCAGCGCTTCCTCGTCGCCGCCGTGGATCTTGGTCACAGCCAGCTGCGTATGCTTCGTCAGTTCCCTTTGCCAGTTGATCAGTACGCTGGCAGGGCATACCACCATAAAATGATGTTTTCCTGCCGCTTTCAGGGCAGCCATGGTTGCCATCGCCTGAAAAGTCTTGCCCAGGCCCATTTCATCACCCAGCAGGGTACGCTTTTGATGGATGGCATACTTGACACCGAAGGTCTGATAATCACGCAAAGTCGCATTCAAATATTTCAAATCAAGCGGTTGCGCTTCGATGGCCTCCAGCAGTTCTTTAGAAAGCCAGGTATCCTGCTGCTGCGTATTCAAATGCTTGCAGTATTGGCCTAGCGCTGCGTAATAGGCCGCCGCATTTTCCCGAAAATGGGCACGGCATTCTGTTTCATCCGCATTTATGATATCCTGATAAGCTTTTTGTAGATTCCCATCTCCAAAAGAGGTGACCATTCGTGCCTGCAAAGATTCCGCCGCTTTCAGAGCAGTCTCTTTTTGGTCGGATGCGGCGAAAAGCCAGCGGAAACCTCCGGTAGCAGGCTTTGCTGCCTCCATCTCACGAAGGATCATCTTATGATTCTGGTCATACAAAAACTGAAACTGCTTGCGCTGAGTATCATGCTGCAGCAGCACATACAGCGCTTTGATCAATTGATCGTCGGCAGCCGTTGGATTATCCACACGGATACGCACTGACAGCTTCTTGCGGGTGTTCTCCACGATCTGCTGTGCAAGACCATGGATCTTTACCGCTCCCTGCTGACCGATGCCTTCCAGCGCCTCCAAGCGCGGTACCGACATTTCAGACAACCGGTATAAATTGGTGATTCCCGCAGCGCGCAGGTTGCCAACGCGAATTCCCTGCTTGCCCTGGGCAAGCAGTTCCACATCCATGGATTCCAATTCCGCTTTGAATCTTTCCCGGTAAAAGTCATCCGCAGCTTGGCGAACCTGGGCAATTTCTGCCTTTTGTCCCTCCAAAGCGGCTTTCATAAAGCTGTCGACAGCGGCAACACGCTGCAACAGTATCTTAATTTGTTTGAAGTTCGGTTTTTCGCTCAAGCCGTAATACCTCCTTTACTGCTGCGCCAAACGGCGGCAGGCATTTGCCAAATCATTAAGTGTGGCGCAGGAAACCATTGTACATATGGATGCAAAAACCTTTGCGCTTTTCAGATACTGCCAGCGGCTTTCCGGAATGGGATTGAGCCACAAAACACGCCCGGCCATCCGCTTTGCTTCCAGCAGTGCGTGGGCCGCACGGTGCTGATCCACGGTTTTGGTATCAGAAAGGATCAGCAGTGTTGTGGAATCATTCAGCGCAGCCGGCTGCATAGCGCAAATGGTTTCCAGCGCGGATGCCAGGTCCGTCCCCTTTCCGTACATACCGGACTGACGCACATACTCCCGGAACAGGTCCATGTTCTGCAGGCTGAACACATCCGCTTCCATCAGATCCTCAGAGAAAAGGAAGGTGCGGGAGCTTTCCGACACATGATCCATAGACTGTACGAACCGAAGAGCAAACTCAGAAAACTGCACCATAGAGCCGGACACATCGCAAAGCAGCACCAAATGCTTCTTGCGCTGGCGCTTTTTCTTATATTTCAGCCGATAGAAGCTGCCGCCGGTCTCCAAGCCTTTTCGGATGGTACGGCGAAAATCCAGCTTGCCGCTGCGGCCCCGATTCTTCCGTTTTGCAGCCAGTTCTCCGTTGATCTGCTGAGAGATTTCCTGAATGACGGATATTGCCTTGGGGATCTCTGTTTCCTTGAATTGAGAGATATCCCGGTACATCAGGCCCACATCCGGATCCAGTTCCATACCATTCAGCGCAGCATCCTCCATCTTGATCTGCTGCTCCATCAGAGTCTTTGCGAATACCGAATGGATAAAGCTGCTGTAAAGCTCAGGACTTCTGGCAGCGCTTTCTTTATACCGCTCCATAAACTGCCGCAGCTTTTCCCTGGCCTCTTCCGGCATGGAAGCATAAGTCTCCCGTTGATCATCGGTTAAATCCATGGGGGCACCGTTATAGGTAAGGGTCTGTTGTGCCTCCTGCCGTGCCTGTGCCATTTCCTGTTCCCGCTGCATATATTCTTCGGCTTGCTTGCGCATCTTCTCCTCAGAAACAAAGAAGCCTTCAAACACCCGGTCAAAGGCACCTTGCTCTTCCCGGGATTTGGCATAGACCGTGCGCAGCGCGGTCTTCACCCGCTGCTTATCCTCAAATCCCAAAGCCGCCAAAATGCGGCAGGCATCCGCGGTTTCCTGCGGGCCAACCGCAAAACCTTCCAGCCGCAGCATTCGGGAAAAGGCTGAGATTTTTTCTAGGTAGACTTCCGGCTCACCCATGGTGATGGCCTCCGCAGTGACCGCCGCAGTTACATGCATGGGCATCCTCCTGGGCCAGCACTTCCGCCGCAATATCCAGATCTTCGCTGTTTTTCAGCACGAAGCCGGCAGTACGGCGCAATGCATCGGGAGTCAGTTCTTTGACACCCAGGGCATCCAGAGCCGCTGCCCAATCCAGGCTCTCCGCAATGGAGGGTTTCTTCAAAATCGCTTCCGCGCTGCGCAGCTTATGCACCGCCATGGCCACCTGGGCGCAAAGGCGATCGTCTACACGGGGAAGCTTGGCCCGCAGGATCGCCAGTTCCTTCTCTACATCCGGGTACTGGATATACAGGTATGCACAGCGGCGGCGCAGCGCCTCGGACAAAGGCCGTGCCCGGTTGGATGTCAGCACCACAAAGGGAATGGACTTTGCCTTGACCGTACCAACCTCCGGGATGGATACCTGCATATCGGAAAGCAGTTCCAAAAGGAATGCTTCAAATTCTTCGTCGGCCTTATCGATCTCGTCGATCAGCAGCACTACCGGCTTTTCACTGCGGATGGATTGCAGCAACGGGCGCTCCAGCAGATATTCATCGCTGAACAAACTACGGGTCAGCGCGTCCTTATCCTCGCTGTTCATATTTACCTGGATAGAAAGCAGCTGCTTTTGGTAGTTCCATTCGTAAAGGGCCTTACTTTCATCCAGGCCTTCATAGCACTGCATACGCACCAAATCCCGGTCCAGGGCGGCAGCCATAACCTTTGCCACTTCGGTCTTGCCGACACCTGCCGCGCCTTCGATCAGCAGCGGACGGCCCAGTTCCAGCGCCACCGCCAAAACCGTCGCCAAGGTGTCGTCGTAGATGTAGTTGGCTTCATCCATTTTTTGCTTCAGCTGTTCAATATTCATGTTTCTTCTCCTTGGGGCATTTTTTCTTATTATAGCAAAAGGAAGTCCTGTCCGCAAATAGAATTTGCAAACTGCCCACTGTTTCTATGAAGCCCGCGGTTCTCCGCTTAATATTGACTTTCCGAAATCCTACCATTACAATACACAAGGGTTTCTTTGTTGAGGGAGGCTTTTCTATGAATTTTATCCTGCTGTTGCTTTGCGGTGTCATCGCATCCGTGTCCGGGCTTGCTACCCGCAGTTTCCAGCTCTATATTCAAAAACACCCACTGCAAATGCAGTTCTACCAAGTGTTTTCTATTAAAATCCGTGCTTTGGCGCTATTGAATCTGTAACAGAACAGCCCGGAAAGCATTCGCAGGGAGAATCGTAATGGATATGTTGTAGGCCGGGCGCTTGCTCCCGCCGCTAACCCAATAAGCAACCGCAGCACCCACGATAGGTGCTGCGGTTAAGTGTTTGACAAATTGGATTTATCGCACTGTTACAATTTGCTTCATAGGGGCGATTTACGAATCGCCCGATGTGACAATGTTACGAATTCGCCGAACTAAGGTAAATAATTGGAATATTTTACTGCGCGGGCACATCGTGATGCGCCACTACGATGAATATCCAGCAGAGCGATAAACGAAAATTTGATATTATTTTTATGCTTAAGAACGGGCACTTGACCCGCCATTTGCATCCTTATTTTAAACCGATCTTCTTCAAGAAACACATTACTTTCGCTTTGGTTTGCTTCTTAGCCTTGCGGGGATACTCTTTGCACTGATTGTTTCCGTTGGTGGGGAACTCCTGCTTGTGCTGCAGCTTGCTCCTGTCGTCGAAAAAAGACAATCTTTCGGAAGTGCTGCCACTACCTATGCCGAAACCCATAAATAATACCTCCATAAATTCAAGCTGTGAACTAATTATACCACATAGATAATGCAATAGCAATATTTGCGGGTGTTTTTTTTATTCCTTTTTTAGGTTTTCACTTGCTTCAATAAATGCCCTTGCGCTTTCCGCGGTATCGGGGTTTTCCAGCAGCGAATTCAGGATTTCCAAATACTCTGCATCTGTTTGATACCGATGCGCAAATTGCATGGCGATGATTTCCGTATTCCAGTTACCCTGAGACAACGCTTTCATAAAGCTCTCCGGGTCTGCTTCAAACACATCGAACATCTGATCAAAACACATGGTAGCCAGTGCGCCATCGGCATAGCGGCTCTTTTCAAACAGCCGCCCATAGTCAAAGGCTATCCCTGTCACATATGTGTCCCGGTAACCGCCCTGCCATTCCAGCTGTACAAGGAACTCGTAGGCCACATCTTTTAGCGTTCCGGCAGGTTTTTCCGCCAGGACCCCATTGACTGCAGCATAACCTTTGTCCAAAAGCTTTTTCTCCCATTGTTCCGGACCCCAAAGCTTCTGGCCCAAATACTTCAGCTGTTCTTCCTTACAGCTTCCCAGCACACGCAGCGTCTCGTCGGGATCATAGAAAAATGCATTCCACAGTTCTGTCCCGGAGCGATTTGCAAGCGTATTTACATCCAGTTTTGGCACCTCCCATGCTTCATAGGATTCACGCAGCAGCTCTACGGAAGCTTTTTCCTCATCGGTGGACGCAATGTTTTCCAATCTGTTCAGCACCTGTTCATAGGCTGAACGATCGTATGCGCAGTTGACCTGCGCCAGCTTATCCGCCACAAAGAACAGATCCTTACACCATGTTGCTCCAGCCGGTTGCGTCATTCCCCGCAGGAATCCCACAGGATCTACTTCAAAACACGCAAGTATCTGATCGTAGCAGTTCCGCTCCTCAGTAGAGGGCATTGCTGTGAATCCCCACTTTTCAAACAGCATGGTATAGTTAATCTGTCCCGGAATTATTTCCGGCACATAGGTATATTCCATCGCCGTCATGATCTTGTAGCCGATCTGTTTTTCGTATGTAGTCCGTGGATTGCTAAGCCAATCGGTTAGCTTTTGATACGCGTTTTCAATCAAAGCAAGGTCGAATTTCTCAGGTATGATACCGCTGGGGCAGATGAAATATAGACGGTCTTCCGGCCGCTTTGCCACTTCCGCCACATAGGCAGCGGGGTCTTTTAAAAACCATGCCCAACGTTCTTCGTACAAGTATAGACCTTCCCTATCCAGTAGCAGGTCAAAATCCAGCACCGAATCCGGCACCAGGGTGTAGCACACTTCCACAAGATTACCGTCCACAATGTCACAGATATAGTAGGGATAGTCCTGGGTATCGGTAAAGTAGAACAGTTCGTTTACACCGTCACCGTCATAATCTCCGATCTTGTAACCTAAGCATGCCTGGATCTCTACCAAGTACCATTCCTGTCCTTTTTCATCGTAGTACTGGAAACGATAGCTGTAGCGGTGCAAGTCAAGTCTGTTGGGATGATCCATCACAGCTACAACACGCATCCAGGCACTGTCCACACCCAGAAGGCTGCCCACTTCGATTAGGGAACCTTTTTCGTCCTCCGGTGTTCCCACAGGCTCTTCCAGCCGCGCCAAATGCTCCTGATACAGTGAAAGCCATTCCTTTCCGCTGCCCCAAGGGGTTCCGGTTTTATTCAGGCCAAAGTCCGTCAGTTCTGCGCAAACAGCCGCTATGATGTATTCCCGCAAGCCATTATCGTCAGATTCTTCCAACGCGGTCAGCAAATACCCTTTGGCTGTTTCCCCATATTGCAGAATCTTTGCATACTTATCAAAGGCTGCATTTATATAATCATAGGGATTGGAACTCGCTGCCATAGCGGGATTGTACACAATCTCATCCACCAAAGACAGGATGACCGCCATATCCGTCATCGACTCTGTAGGCTGCGTGGACTCTGTTGATTCGTTCTGCTGCACCTCCTCCGGGGGTGTTGTCAGCAACAGCACTGCAGCCACAGCAGAAGCAATCAATGCCAGCAGCACGATCCAAAAGGCAGGCTTTTTGTAATGCATCACCCGTTTGATCCGCTCTTTGACACCCACTTCGCCAAAGGCTAACGGGCATGCCGCAATGCTGCGGCGATGCACGCTGCAATTAAGCAATGCGTTAGAGTAGGCACGGATTCCATCCTTATCGAGCTTTTTAATTACCTTTTCATCGCAGGCCCCTTCAATATCCCGGCAAAGCAAAATGTAGGCCAGCCACATCACAGGGTTGAACCAGTAGACAGATAGGATCAAAAAGCCGATAGGCTTCCACCAATGGTCTTTTCTCCGAATATGAGCCATTTCATGGGCGATCACATTTTCCCGGTCGCTGTCTTCAAGGCCGTAGGGCAGATAAATCACAGGCCGTAGCAATCCCAATACAAATGGCGATTCTATGTACTCTGACTCCTTAACATTCCCTTGCAGCAGTGTTGCTGTGGATACCTTTCTTCGCAGCGCCAAATAGCTGACCAGGGTATAGCCAAGCATGATCATTACACCCGCAACCCATACACGGCTCAGTACCGGCAAGACTGCCGTTTTTACGGTTTTGGGTTCTTCCAGGCTGTCCGTTTGGGTCACCACATAGGCCGATTCACCGTTATAGATCGGTTTGCGGCCAGCATCCACTGCTGCCTGGTAGTTTTGGCTGCCCTCATGAATATAGGTCACATCTCCAACATAGCTTTGGGCCATTTGGGAAGCGATCATATGCTCGGACAGGTCTTCCGGCACCAAAGAAAAGCTGCTTTCTATAGAGAATGGCAAAATCAATCGCAGTGCTACCACTCCCCACAACACGCAGAATACCCATTTAGGCGCTTTTCGGAAGATCAGCCGCAACAGCACAACAGCAAAAACAAACAGACTTCCCGTGATGCTCAGCTCTAAAAGCTTTAAAAATACAGCATCCATGATGTGTCCTCCTTACTGCCCAATAATCCGGCGGATTTCTTCGATCTCCTTATCCGACAGGTTTTGCCTATGCGCAAAGGCCGCAATAAAGGCAGGCAGAGATCCCTCAAACTTCTTTTCCATCAGTTCGTCCAATTCACTGCGCTGCGCTTCCTCTTTGGAAATCAAGGAGGTAACGATCGTATTTTCGCTTTTCAGTACACCACGGTCAGATAACCGTTTGATTACGGTGTAGGTAGTCGTCTTGGACCAGCCAAGCTTTTCTTTGCACAGCTTTGCCAGCTCGGCACTCTTAATAGGTTCATTCTCCCACAAAATCAGGCAGAACCGGTACTCACTTTCAAAGATCTTCGGCGTTTCCATCCTGCTTCCTCCTCTTCATTCTAATCTGTTAGTACAGTTATTCTAACAGATTAGAATGCATTTGTCAAGAGAAATAGGCCGGATTATCCGGCCTATTGGTTATAAGGTTGTCAGGATCTCCACCAGCATGCGGGTACAAAGGTCCATGTCCTCCACGGGGATATACTCAAAGCGGCCGTGGTAGTTCTCACCGCCGGTGCAGAGGTTGGGGCAAGGCAGACCCATGTAGGAAAGCCGCGCGCCGTCAGTGCCGCCGCGGAT
>JAZNLC010000037.1:0-2767 GCA_045578895.1 Faecousia sp.
CCTCTATCTGAGAATGAAAACCAGCTGTTGCTGGATATTGCGGAAGGCATGAAGAATGTGATTCCCTGCACCGGCTGCCGCTATTGCTGTGACGGGTGTCCCATGGGGTTGGACATTCCTACTATGATGTCTATTTGCAGTGATATCCGTTTTGCACCGGTTGTCAACAGTGTAATGATGCTGCAATCCGCGCCGGAAGATAAGCGACCTTCCGCCTGTATTGCCTGCGGACAATGCACGCAGGTGTGTCCCCAGGGGATCGATATCCCGGCAGTTATGGAAGAACTGACAGAGAGAATGACAAAGATCCCCCAATGGGCGGATATCTGTGCCGAACGGGAAGCAATGCAGAAGCTGAATAAAGATGTGTGATGAAATCCCGCCTGCGATAGCAGGCGGGATGCTTTTATTTATCATCGACCAAGCGGTTTTTCGCAAGATTAACTTTGCTGTAGTAGATCAGGGTAATCGTGCTGCACAGCAGCCAGCCGGCAGGATAGGACATAGCAATGGGAATGATCTCATTGCAGATCCGGGACATGGCAAATAAGTACACCTGCCGGAATACAACAAAGGAAGAGATCATGATCACCATGGGAGCCCGCGTGATGCCGGCACCGCGAAGGGCGCCGGAAAGGATCTGGTTAAAGCAGCACAGAACATAGAACGGGGACAGGTAAGTCAGGAGCATGGCTCCGTAACGGATAACCTCAGGTTTGTCATTAAAGAAGGACACTACAGGTCTTGCAAAGATAATTACCGGGACCATCAGCAAAACAGTGGAGCAGATAGCAATGAGAAGTGCTTTGCGAATGCCTTTTCTTGCACGGTCCACCTGATTACAGCCTAGGTTCTGCCCAACGAAAGTAGTGGAAGCCAAGGCAATGGATTGCATAGGAAGGAAAAGAAGTTGATCGATTTTGGCATAGGCTGTCCAACCGGACATACAGTCGGAGCCGAAGAAATTGATATAGGATTGAACGAAAATATTGGAGAAAGCGGTAATGGCCATTTGGATGGCAGCGGGAATGCCAACCAAGATAATTTTTTTGAGAACATGCCAATGGATACGAAGCTTACGCAGTCGAAGCTTAATGCACTCGTCTGTACGCAGCAATGTGATGATTACCAGAACTGCGGAAGTCGCCTGAGAAAGAATCGTTGCCAAAGCGACACCACGCACACCCATGTTGCATTTAATGACGAACACAAGATCCAGCACAGTGTTTAAAATGGCACATACGACCAGATAATAGAAAGGTCTTTGGGAATCGCCTACGGCTCTCAAAATGCCTGCGCCCATATTATAGACCATTAATCCTAGAATTCCGGAAAAGTAAATACTCAGGTAAGCGGTAGATTCCGGCAAAACATTATCGGGAGTCTTCATCAGCTGCAGCATGAAAGGTGTCATGCCCAAACCTACAAAGGTGAACGCAATGCCTATGACAAGGGTCATGACGATGGCAGTATGGACTGCTTTTTCCACTTCATCATAGTGTTTTGCACCGTAGTTTTGACTGATCACAACACCGGCACCGGAGGATAGACCCATAAAGAAGCCGATGAGCATGTTGATGATCGGGCCAACTGTACCCACAGCAGAGAATGCCTCGTTGCTGACAAAATTACCGACGACCCAAGTATCAACAGTGTTATACAGCTGCTGGAAGATATTGCCGACTAACAAGGGCAGAGCAAACTGGATAATATGCCGGGTGATATTTCCCTGGGTCATATCCACCACTTTGTTCTTGCGTGGTGTCATAAAATGATGGTGATGGCTGGTGGTATGTTGGGTAGGCATAAGCGATCACACTCCCATCGTTCGATTCTTGTCGTATTATACTAAAAAACAGATGCGAATGCAACCAATAATTTGGATAATACGAGCATTGAAAAATTATGAAAGAAAGTTGACATTTCTCATAGAATGGTTATACTATATAACATAACTGAATCATCCCCATGAAGCTTTCAGAATCGCTGCCTGCGCAACTGAAAGCGGAGGACTCTCTGGAGAACACATTTAGTTGTGTGCCGAAGGTGCAAGGCGCAAGCCGAATCTCTCAGGCAAATGGACGGAGATGCGATTGATCGTATTTTTCTGTGAGCAGTCCTTTTATGGGCTGCTTATTTTTATTACAGAAAGAAGAGGGTCTCCTATGTACGGTAAAACTGTTGATTCTATTGGCTTTGTTTCTGATTTTGATCCGGCCGTTGCCCAAATGATGCAGCGGGAACTGCATCGCCAGCAAGACGGGTTGGAGTTGATCGCATCTGAAAACTTTGCGTCCCCTGCGGTGATCGCTGCAATGGGCAGTGTGCTGACCAATAAGTATGCGGAAGGTCTGCCCGGTAAGCGCTACTATGGCGGCTGCCAGTATGTTGATGAACTGGAAACTCTGTGTATTGAGCGGGCAAAGCAGCTTTTTGGCGCGGAATTTGCCAATGTACAGCCACACTCCGGTGCCCAGGCCAATATGGCTGTGCAATTGGCACTGTTGCAGCCCGGTGACACCATGATGGGTATGAGCCTTGCCAACGGCGGCCACCTGTCCCATGGCAGCCCCGCAAACCTGTCCGGCAAGTATTATAATGTGTTTCTTACGATGTGAATCACGAAACCGGGTTGATCGATTATGATGAGATTCGTGACCTTGCAAAGAAAAATCAGCCTAAGCTGATCATTGCCGGCGCTTCTGCCTATCCCAGAGCCATCGACTTTAAGGCCTTTGCGGAAATCGCAAAGGAAGTAGGGGCTGTA
>JAZNLC010000038.1:0-16952 GCA_045578895.1 Faecousia sp.
GAAAAGCGGCCCGGTGAATACTTCCCCGTTTTTGAGGACGAGAAGGGCACATATATTCTGAATTCCCGGGATATGTGCATGATCGACCATTTGAAAGACCTGCAGGACGCAGGTGTAGATTGTATTAAGATCGAAGGCCGTGCGAAATCCGCCTACTATGCCGCCATCGTCACCGGTGCTTACCGCCATTGCATCGATGATGTCGCGGCAGGCAGGGAGATCGATCCCGTATGGCGAGATGAAGTGGATCATGTGTCCCACCGCATCTACTCCACCGGGTTTTACTACGGTTTTCCCGGCCAGTATACCGAAAATTCCCGTTACATCCGGCAGTGGCAGGTATGTGCCATTGTAGAAAGCTGCGACGAAGCAGGTAACGCTTTGTGCAGCCTGCGCAACAAATTCCCGGAAGGAGAGTCCCTGGAAGTGGTTGGCCCGGATCTGCGGCCCTATGCGATCACTGCCGGTGGTATGACGGATCTGGAAGGCAATGCCCTTACCGAAGTCAGAACCCCGGAAATGAAATTCTATATGAACCTTGGCAGACAGGTCCCGCCCTTGACTATCCTTCGCCACGCTGTGGAATTATCCGCTAAATAAAAAATGTGAGCCACAGCAATGTGAATGAGCTGCACCCCATTTGTTAGACAAGTATGATCTATTACTTGTACTAAGAAATGGGGTGTTTTTCCATGCCGGAGGGAATACCAAATCCGTTATATACAAGCGCGTTCAAGCACTGGGAACGAACATATCTTATGGGGGACCGGAAGGACTGTACATGGACGCCGTGGTCGTGGAAGCGGCGTATCCAGTTAAGACGAAAGGTCTTGCCGCCTGCATTGCGCAGACAGCAAGCCCTCTTGGCCGCTTGAACAATTTGCTTAAAAATATTTATCTGACTTTTTTTGGGGGGCACTTCATGGATACAGTGGCTTTCATCTTTTTCAGAACATGATCTGCACCAGTGCGTACAGCACGGGAACCATGATCAATGATCCCAGGCTGGACAGCAGCACGATGCTGGCTCCGGTTTTGCAATCCTTTCCATAGGCAGCCGGAAATACCACAACATTCATTCCGCTGGGGCCGGCGAACGTGAACACCACGATAGCCGCGATCTCTTTGGATACCCCCATAAGCTTAACGATCAGCAGCATCACCAGCGGAATGACCACGACACGCAATGCCGTGAAGATATAGCTCTTAGGCCGATTGAACACGTCACCCAACGGATAGTCTCCAATGGAGTAGCCAACCATGATCAGTGACGTCGGCACAAGGCAGGCACCGATATCCCCCACAAAGTCGATGAGCATAGACGGCACCCAATTCTTCGCGTCCAGTGCGCCCAGCAGCAATCCAATGACCATGGACAGAAATATAGGATTGATCATATGAATTAAGAACCGCTTAATCGGATTCTTTCGTTCAGATTCAAAAAAGAGGTTCACACCCCAGCAGTAGGTCATGATCACGAAGATCAGCAGAAACAAGTTGAATTTGAACAGTCCCGCGCTGCCCAAAATCGCCAAAACGATCGGGGTACCTACGGCGCTGGAATTCGGGAAACTCAATCCGTAAAGATACACGCCCCGCTCCAGGTAGCTGCCGCCGGAAAGTTTCCTGGCAATAAACAGGCTTGGGATTGTCGCCAGCGTCCATAGGAAGCAGCCCAAAAGCACTAATCTGCCGTAACTTCCAACATCCGCCAGATTGAACTCTGTCATATTGGAATGGATCAGCATTGCGGGCAGGAACACTGTTGTTACCAGCCTGGATATGCCTGCTCCCGCACCCTTCGGCAGAACATGCCATCTGTTCAGGCAGAAGCCGACTACCAAAAAAAGCATGATGCGGATCATCTGCACGAAAGTTGTCAAAAACGCAGTGAGCATACCATCGCCTCCCATGTACTTTATCTGCTGTTAATCTATCACTACTGCAAAAGGAAGTAAAGATAAGAAATGCGTTTCCGACAATTTCTTTCGGTTGTGTTCAGAATGGGTGATATTTCTTTTCCGGGTTGACTTTCCCTTATGTTTGTGTTAATGTGTATTTGTTTGGAGGTGTGTGGATTTGTTTGCAAACGAAAGGCATCAAAAGATACTTTCCATGCTAAAAACCAACGGCGCTGTAACAACTGCTGAACTGATCGATGTTTTTTCCGTCTCCATAGAAACAGTGCGGCGGGATCTTCTTCAGTTGGAGCGCAGCGGACAACTGCAGCGAGTCCATGGCGGTGCCATCATTCCCGGCAATATGCGTCCGTATTCGGATCTTCCTCACCGGCTGGAGGCAAATCAGCACGGTAAGGAGGCGCTGTCTGCTACCGCCGCTTTGTTGGTGGAGGAAGATGATATCATTTACATCGACAGCGGCAGCACCGCTTACTACTTCGCGAAAGAACTGGCTAACACGTTCTCCAGGCTGACTGTCATCACCCACAGTATGGATGTTTTTAAAACGCTTTCTCCAAAGGAAGGGTTTCGCATTATCCTGTGCGGTGGCTGTTACCATGCCCGGGAGCAGGCTTTTTATGGCTCCATTACACTGGATGCCTTGCAGCAGCTGCATGTTCGCAAAGCTTTTCTATGTCCCTCGGCAATCTCGCTGAAAAATGGTGTATGGGATTATGACCGGGATCTGATCCAAGTGCAGAAACAGATCCTTTCCATCTGTGACACCGCTTTCTTTTTGGTGGGAAGTGAAAAATTTGAAACCAATGCTTTACTGAAGCTGTGCGACACCGCGCCAAATCATGTATATGTCACGGACCCCGGTCTTTCCGCACAATATAGGCAGTTGTATCGGGAGCACGAGCGAACCGTTATTACCTGCAAGGATGACATAAAGAAAGGAATTTGAATATGAAAGTCTTGTTGATGCTTATGGACGGCATGCGTCCCGACTCCATCACCGATGTTCCCGAGGCACAGGCAATGATCACCCGGGGCAGCTCCGCTATGGATGCCCAAACCGTGTTTCCTTCTGTTACCCTCCCCTGCCATATGTCTCTTTTCCACAGCGTAGACCCCAGCCGTCACGGCACCACAACGAACATCTTTATGCCCCAGGTGCGACCTATCAACGGTCTGTTCGATGTGCTGAAAATGGCAAAGAAGCGTACTGCCATGTTTTATAACTGGCATGAACTGCGGGATCTGGGCCGTGCAGGCTCTTTGAGCTTTGAATATTTTCTCCAGGGGCATCAGTTGGGCTGGGAAGAAACTACCGTATCTCTTACGGATGCTGTGATCGAACACATCAAAAAATATGATCCCGACTTTACTTTCTACTATTTTGCCTATCCCGACGAAATGGGCCATTCCCACGGCTGGATGACAGAGAAATATCAATATGCCATCGACTTCTGCTGGAAGGAAGCCCAGCGGATCATCAATACTCTGCCGGAGGATTATGTGGTGATCGTGACTGCTGACCATGGCGGACATGACCGCACCCACGGCACCGATATGCCGGAAGACATGACCATTCCCGTGATCATCACCGGCGGTCCCTTTGAAGCAGGCAAAAAGTTGGAGAATGTATCGATCAAGGATATCGCGCCTACTGTCGCAGCGCTTTTG
Source organism: Faecousia sp. (assembly GCA_045578895.1). GTDB lineage: Bacteria > Bacillota > Clostridia > Oscillospirales > Oscillospiraceae > Faecousia. The sequence goes on from JAZNLC010000038.1 coordinate 3,591, forward strand.
GGTGCGGAAGCCGCGCCGGAATGGGAAGGAAAGGTACTGTACTAAATGAAAGCAGATAAAAAACAGGCTGCGAAGATCATATTCGTCTGTTCCTTGGTGTATATGATCAGCTATGTGACCCGCAACAGTTATAATGCCATTATCTCCGAAATGGTCAGCAGTACGGGTCTTTCCAAATCCACCCTCTCTGTTGCGCTGACCGGTGCTTTTATCACCTACGGTATCGGCCAGCTTGTCAGTGGCTACTTTGGTGATAAGGTACAGCCCAAGTACCTGATCGCCATCGGTCTTGTTGCCACCAGCATTATGAATTTGCTGATCCCCTTCTGCCAAAATGCTGCACAGATGGCCATCGTATGGTGCTGCAACGGCTTTGCCCAGTCCTTCATGTGGCCGCCTATCGTGAAGATCCTCTTCACAGCACTGACACCGGAGGACTACAGCTACGGTTGTGTTCGGGTTTCCTGGGGCAGCTCTATCGGCAATATCTTCGTCTATCTGACGGCTCCCCTGCTGATCCTCACGCTCGGCTGGAAGAGCGTATTCCTCTCCTCCTCTGCCATGGGTTTCATCGGCCTGCTTCTTTGGCTGAAGATGTGCCCCGTTATTGATCTGTCTCCGGCTGCCAATCAGAAAGCTGCCGGTGTATCCGGTTCCCACGGTGCAGTGGTGATTATTCCTTTGCTTTTGACGATGATCGGCATCATCCTCCATGGCATTTTAAAGGATGGTGTCACCACCTGGATGCCCTCTTACATATCCGAGACCTTTGGACTCAGCAGCGAGATCTCCATTTTGGCAGGTGTCGTTCTGCCGCTGTTTTCCATCGTATGCTACTCCGTATTCAATTACATGTATCTGCGAGTGAAGGACCCCATGGTTTGCTCATTGCTGATCTTCCTGCTCAGCGCAGCCGTTTGCGGTTGCCTGTTTGTGCTGTCTGACCACAATGCGGTGATTTCCATTCTTCTTTCCGCAGTAATCACAGGCAGCATGCACGGTGTCAATTTCATGCTGATCGGTATCGCTCCAACCATTTTCGGAAAAGACGGCAATGTTTCCACTTTCTCCGGCATTCTCAACTGCAGTGCCTATGTCGGCAGTGCCCTTTCCGCCTGGGTAATTCCTATGGCTACCGAAAATTTCGGTTGGTCAGCAACCATTCTTCTTTGGCTGTGCATCGCAGGTGCCGGTGCTTTGCTCTGTGGCATCTGTATCCTGCCCTGGAAGAAAATGACCGGAAGATAAATAAAGGCTGCCCGGACGGGCAGCCTTTCAGCTTGTCAAAAAAGCCTTTTTGACAAGCTGCCTGCGTTTTTCAAACTTTTAGAAAAGTTTGAAAAACGGTTTCATTGGACGTGAAAGACAACCCTGACGGTTTTCTTTCACACTATCTTTCCCTCCGATACTTTCGGACTGGCAAGTTCTTTGACAGACTGAAAGGCTGCCCGGACGGGCAGCCTTTTCTTTATACTATAATTAATACGGTCGCGGCAAAGGCAATCACCGTTGCCAGAATATCTCTTTTGGTAAGTTTTTCTTTACGCAGAAGGCAGATCAGTGTAGAAACTACCATTGTGCCGCCTGTAATAATAGGATACTGCACAGATGCGTTCAGGTATTTCAAAGCGATCAGCACCAGCAGATTTCCAATGCCACAGAAAATGCCGAACAAACCGACGAACTTGATCTCCGGCTTTTTCAGTACAGGAAATTTTTTCACCCTCATCAGGGAAAGTCCCACTGCAATGATTACAGTAAACAGGCTGGACATTGCAGAAAAACTCTGGGAATCCACCGCAAACTCCGGCAGTTTTTGGTGCAGTGCCGTTACCACACCGTAAAGGCCGTTGAGAGTAAAAACCGCAAAATAGTAAAACACACTCTTGCGGCTGTGCTTGCCAGGCTGTACCGTTAAAAACAGCGCAAGGCTGATCAGAAGGCAGCATAGGATCTTCGGCGCGGTAAGCGATTCCCCGGCAAAAGCAACACCATAAACAAAAGGTATCAGCATACCGCCCAGCATGGAAAAAGTGGAGTATACGGACAAATTCGCGCAAGCCAGTGCATGAATAGAGCAATAGCCAAAGGTCACATCCATCGCCGCGCGGATCAGCGCCATACCCGCAGAAAACCAGCTCCAATGCCACCGGAAACCGTTGATACACAGCATCATCACGCAGATCACACTGTGGACATAGGCAGAGAAGGTCAAAGAGGCTTCCAAAGAATTGCCCCGCAGCCGCTGAAACTGCTGATTAAAGAAAAACTGAAAAGCAAACAAGACCGTAGCTATGATCAGCAACAAATAATATAATATCTACATCCCTCAAAACAGGGCCACGCAAAAGCGTGGCCCATATGTTTTACTTTACGAAATCCATCAGCTTAGAGGCTTCCAGCTTGTCGAAGTTTGCCAGGAAGGCAGCCAGTTCCTTTGCAATGGTCTTGACACCGCCGACACAGTTGCTCTCGATGTTCAGCGGCAGCAGCGGATCATGCAGGGAAAGACGCAGCAGGAACCAGCCGTCACCGTGGTCGGCATCCAGATTCACCCGGACACCTTCAAAATTGTTTGGTGCCAGGGACCAGCCGGCCTGATTTGCAGCGTAGGCATTCAGATCGTCGATGACCTGCTGGCCGTAGGTCTTGAAATCCTCCACAAGGATATTCATGCGGAATTCCTTACTCTCGGCAGGCTCTTCCAGCGCAGCGATCATGGATTCCAGGGTGTAGCCTTCCTTCTTGCCCCGAGCCAGCTCAATGAGCAGCTTGGTAACAATGTAAGCACCGTCATCCAGGAAGTAGTTCTCCTTGAACGCGCCGTGGCCGGAAGTCTCAATGGCCAGCTGGCTGTCCTGGCCCAGGTTATTCAGGCGGATGGACTCATTGATAACATTGCGGTAGCCTCTCTTGAAACGATGATGTACACCGCCCTTGGCTTCAATGAACTTGGCAAGACCGGTAGAGGTGATAGAGTCGGTAACGATGGTAGTACCGGGATGTTCACGCAGCAGAATCGCTGCCAGCATGGCAATGATGCGGTTGCGGTTCAGCTCGCTGCAGTCGGACAGGACCGCGCCCGCACGGTCAACATCGGTGTCGAAAATAATACCCAGATCCGCGCCGGTTTCCCGGACAGCCTCGGTGATGCTCTCCATAGCTTCCTTGTCCTCGGGGTTGGGAATGTGGTTGGGGAAGCTGCCGTCAGGCTCCAGATAGCGGCTGCCATCGGTATTGGCGCCCAAAGGCTTCAGAACTTTGTCGGCATAGAAACCGCCTGCGCCGTTGCCGGCATCGACGACGATGCGGAAGCCTTCCAAAGGTTTCTCTTCACCGGTAGCTGCCCGGATCTTGTCTGCCAGGATTTTGGCATAGGTATCCATAAATGCGCCATCAGTAATGCAGCCGGGAGTCATGCCGGTGGTTTCTTCTCCGGCTGCGTAGGTCAGAATCGCCTTGATGTCAGCCTTCTCCAGGCCGCCTTCGCAGGTGAAGAACTTAAAGCCGTTGCGGTTAAAGGGCAGGTGACTTGCGGTGATCATCACCGTACCGTCATATGCGTAGCCTTCCGTGACGGTTGCCATAAACATAGCAGGGGTGCTGGCCATGCCAAAGTTGGTTACTTCCAGGCCCTGCTGCACCATGGCATCGCAGATCCAGCCACACAGAGCCGGACCGGACAGACGGGAATCACGGCCAACCGCCACGCGGATGCCGCCATTCTTTCCGGTCTTCTTCATCAGCCAAAGGGCAAAGCCACGGCCGATATCCCGGCAGGCCTGCTCGGTCAAATTAATGTGCTGGCCTTCAATTCCCTCCAGCGCTACGCCACGAATATCGCTGCCGTTTTGCAGTTTGCTGTAATCCATTGCTGTATCCTCCAAGCATTCGCCGGAATCCGGCATATTATGGTTTCATTGTAACATGGCTGTGAAAAAGAATCAATGGCGGCGCTGGAAAATATTCCTTTGCTTTTTTGTTTAATTCGTGTAAGATAGGAACAGAAAGGATGGATGCACCATGAAAAGAACAATCCTCTTTGACCTGGATGGTACGCTCACCGATTCCGGTGAGGGCATTATCAACTGCGCCACCCTGGCGCTGAATCACTTCGGTCTTCCGGTTCCCGACCGGGAAACAATGCGTGTCTTCGTTGGCCCGCCGCTGGATGAAACTTTTATGAAGTTCGGCGTCTCCGCAGACAAAACCGACGAAGCAATTCAGGTCTACCGCAGCCGCTATACCACCGTGGGCAAGTTTGAAAATCACCCCTACCCCGGTGTGGAAACACTGCTGCAAAAGCTGAAAACCCAAGGTCACCGACTGTTTGTGGCCACCTCCAAGCCCGAAGGAATGTCGGTAGAAATACTGGAAAAATTCGGTCTGGCGCAGTATTTTGAGATGATATGCGGTGCTACTTTAGACGGCAGCCGCAGTAAAAAGGCAGACATTATCACCTATCTGCTGCAGCGCTCCGGCGGTGCGAACAACGCCGTCATGGTAGGCGATACCGCTTATGATGTGATCGGTGCCAGGGCTCACGGAATGCCTGCCGTAGGCGTTTCCTGGGGTTACGGCAAAGTAGAAGACATGGAATCTGCCGGTGCCGTGGCCATTGCACATACCATGGAGGAATTGTACGGCATTTTAAATCAAGTATAAGAAAATCCCTCAGCTGCTACAGCTGAGGGATCATTTTATGCAAGGAATGTATTGGTAACGACCAGCAAAATGGGCAGTACCAAAGAAAACACACTGATCAGCCAGGGATACAGCGTCCTTCTGGATAAAAACATCATTAACAGGCAGCCGGCAGTCACAGCCATGCAGCCCATCATGGCGGTGTCCCGCTCGAGATAGTGCAGGTAACCGCCGTCCTCCCGCAGCAAAAGTCCAACTGCGTTGGGAAGATTCTCCATGCCGTAGCCATACATTTTTACCGCAAGCCACACCACAGGGACCGCAAGGAAAATCTTTCGCAAATGATAAAGCACTTTGCCGGTAATGCCCAGCACGCGGCCTGTCTTGTCAAAGGCAGCCTCCGTTTTCTGCCAGCCCTCTCCCTTGGGAGCTGTAGGCTGCTGGTTTTCTTTTTCACGCATAGCCGCGTCACCTCTTTCGCTCATTTCTCTTATTCTACCATAGATTCAGGACTTATGCAAGGGTCAGCAGTGTTTATTATCCCGATATCAGGCAGCCGGGAATTTACCACCGTGCTGTGCCTGCCGGTGTATTTTTTCACCGCCGCGGACAATATTAGCGTTCCCCACATCTTTGGTTAAAATCACAGCATTTTTTCCAAAACTGATACATGCAGAATTTGACAGTCGGTGATCACACCGTCATGGATCTCAATCAGTCCCACGCTGCCGCCGGACGATCCGCAGGCGCCCGGATTCATTACCCACAGGCCGTCTTCTTCCCGGTAGCAATCCGCCACATGGGTGTGGCCGTAGAGCACCGCCTGGGCATCCATCTTCCTCGCTTCCAGCAAAAGCCGGTAACGGTTTTCCTTGACATTGTGCAGATGCCCATGGGTCATATAGAATTTCACGCCGCCGATGGCGTAGCACCGTACCTCCGGCTCATAACGGATCAGACGGTAGCGGTCACAGTTGCCGGGAACCTGATGGACACGGATATGGGGATTCTCTTCCGCCATGGTTTCCCCATCGTCAAAATAGTCTCCCAAATGGATCATCACATCCGGCTTCACCGCCCGGATACACCGGCGCATAAAGCTGAGCCCGGAATGGGAATCGGATAAAACAAGAATTTTCATAGTACACCTGCTGCCCTACTCGCATATACTGGTATTGAACGAATCAGAAGTATGTTGCCTTGCGATCATTATAGCAGGCATTTGGACAGGAGGCAATCAAATGCAGAAAAATTCACAGAATTTTTCCATGCAGGACGCCATGCGCCTGGCAAACAGCGAAGCGGGGCAGCGGCTTCTTGCCATACTGAAGCAATCCGACAACGGCCAATTACAGCAGGCCATGGCTCAGGCAGAAGCCGGAAATTACGCGACTGTGCAGCAGGCACTGCGTTCCTTGCTGGAAAATAACGAAGTTCAGGCACTTTTAAAGGAATTGGGTGGCTGATATGGATTCTATGGAAGAAAAGATCAGTTCAATCTTACAAAATCCGGAGATGATGCAGACCATCATGTCCATGGCCCAAAGCCTCAATGCCGGTCAACCTGCTCCGGAAAAACCGTCCCAGTCTGCTATGCCCGATATCGATATGGGCATGCTGCAGAAAATATCCGGCCTGGCAGGACAAAGCCGCATCGATCATCATCAGCAGGCACTGCTGAAAGCGCTGCATCCCTACTTAAGCCACCAGCGGATTCAAAAGCTGGAAAACGCCATGCGGGCCGCTCAAATGGCCCGGCTTGCCGCCTCTTTCCTGGGGCAGCAGGGCATCCATCTTCCCATATCCAGGTGATAGCCATGTATAACCGTTATATTCCCCAACCGGACGGCAGCTTTCGGCGAAACCGTATGCCCGATCAGGTGCGGCAGCAGCCACCAAAAAGGCAGCCACCCAAAGAGCCGTGTCCCCCGCCACCAAAGGAAGTGTGTCCACCCCCGCCAAAGCTCATACCACCCAAGCCGGAGCCTAAGCGCCATCAGCCGGAATGCACTGCGCCGGGCAGCGGCATCGGCAACTTTTTGCGTCAGCTGCTTCCTAAGGATTTTGACACCAGCGACCTGATCGTGGTGCTGCTGCTGATTCTAATGGCCGGTGATCGGCCTGAGGATCAAAACACGGCACTGCTGACCTTGGCAATCTATCTTTTCCTATAAGTAAACAGCCGCGGAAAACCGCGGCTGCTTTGCTATCCTATGTACTCTACAGGATTGACGTATGTGCCGTTGTAGGAGATACCGAAATGCAAATGATTTCCCTTGGATAGTCCCGTGTTGCCTACATATCCGATGATCTGTCCCGGAGCCACATAGTCGCCTTGATTGACAATATAGTTCGTCATATGCATGTAGATAGACCGGAAACCGTCACCGTGATTCAGCTGGATATAATTGCCCGCACCATCTGCCTGATATCCGGCGACCTCTACCAACCCACCGCGGCTGGCATAGATGGGTGTTCCAGCCGCGCATGCCATATCGATACCGTTGTGCATACGGTAATAGCCCAAAATAGGATGCAGGCGCATACCAAAGGGACTGGTCAGTGTATAATAAGGAACAGGGGTTATCCAATCGGCATCGCTGTCAGGGACTTCCGGAGCCGGCGGCTGTGTTACGGGAGGAACATAGGTAGCAAGCCACTCTTCATATAGTGCCTGATCGTATGCGCCCTCCTTCTGTGCCAATTCCTCCATCAGCGCGTTCTGCATTTCTTCCGACTGTTCCAGAAGCGCCTGAAATTCCGCTTCTTTGGCAATCATCTCCTGCAGCAGTGTGTCCGCTTCCTCCCGTTTCCTTTCCAATGTCAACTGGGCCGCATGGAGTTGCACCTTTGCCTCTTCCAAAGCTGTCTTCTGACTTTCCAAGGTATTCTTCGCGGCAATCACAGCATCAGAAGCTGCTTCCAGCTCCGCCAACCGTCTTTGATCAGCCTGTACAATCTCCTGAATCATATTGAGCCGGTCGAGAAAATCCGCAAAGCTTCGGGAATGAAACAGTACAGACCAATAGGATGGTTCTCCCTCTTCCTCCATTGCCCGAATTCGCTCTTTATACTTCCCATTCAGCTCATCCAACTGTTTTTGGGCAGTAACCAATGCGTCCTGTTGATCCGCGATCAGCACACCGTAGGACTGGATTTGAAGGTTAATATTATCGATTTGTCCGTTTAGAAGCGTTATCTGCTGGTCGATAGCGGCTTTCTGCGCAACCATTTGCTCCATCTGCTCCAGATTTTCGGACAACTGCTTTTCCAATTCCTCCATCTGCGACTGAAGCTGCTGACTTTCCTTTTCCAACGCTTCTATTTCTTCCTTGATCTGATCGGAAGTTTGCGCATGTACCGGCACAGCACCCATGCAAACAGCAGCAAGAACTACAGCCACGACCCACACAATTCTCTTACGCATAAAGCTTTCCTCGATTCGACATTATTTTGTAACTTATTGTAATATTTAGCTACCGTTTTGTCAAGGCGAGTTCCGTTAAGATTCTATTAAGACAGCAACATCCCTCTGCTTACCGCAGAGGGATGCATTCCTTTATTTTGCTACAAAGCCGACCTTCTTATAGACCTTACGCAGGGTCTTTTCGGCCACATAAGAGGCCTTCTGTGCGCCGTCACGGTAAACGCTTTCCAGGTAAGCCTTGTCCTTCATCAGGCGCAAGGATTCTTCGCGAATGGGACGCAAATGCTCCACCACAGCTTCACCGACCACCGGCTTGAACTTGCCATAGCCGCAGCCGGCAAACTCATTTTCAATTTCCTCGTAAGTCTTACCGGTGACAGCGGAGTAGATCGTCATCAGGTTGGCGACACCGGGTTTGTTTTCCTTGTCGTAGCGAACACAGTTCTCGGTATCGGAGTCGGTAATGGCCCGCTTAAACTGCTTCATGACCACCTCAGGAGGATCCATCAGGAGAACACGGCCGGTGTCCTCATTTTCAGACTTGGACATTTTAGCGGTAGGATTGGTCAGGCTCATGATTCTCGCGCCTACCTTAGGCACAAATGGTTCGGGGATCTTGAACACATCGCCGTAGATACCGTTAAAACGGCGGGCAATCACATGGGTCAGCTCCACATGCTGCTTCTGATCTTCACCAACGGGCACCAGGTCCGGCTGATACAGCAGAATGTCGCCGGCCATCAGACTGGGGTAAGTAAACAGACCCGCGTTGATGTTATCGGCATTCTTGGCGGACTTGTCCTTAAACTGAGTCATGCGGCTCAGCTCGCCGAACATGGAATAGCAATCCAGGATCCAGCCTAACTCCGCATGCTGATGGACATGACTTTGAATAAACAGGGTATTCTTCTCGGGATCAAGACCGCAGGCAATATATTGGGCCAACTGCTCCAAAGTACGGCGGCGCAGATCGGCAGGATTCTGCCGGACCGTAATGGCATGCAGGTCTGCCATAAAATAAAAACACTCGTATTGATCCGCACGTTCTGCCCAGTTCTTCACAGCGCCCAGGTAGGAGCCCAGGGTCAGATCGCCGGAAGGCTTGATGCCGGAAAGCATTCTCTTTTTCGGTGCGGCAGTTTCAGTTAAGATCTCGCTCATGGTTTTCACGCTTCTTTCAAAATATTACCCGGCTATTCTAGCACAATCGGAACCATTAAGCAAGGGCATTTTCACGGATATCCCCATAGAAAGGGACATTTTCGCCATGTGGGAATTGATTTCTTTTTTCTACTGTGGTATACTCTATGGCAGAATTTATGCAAAAGAGGTAAAAAGCTATGGATTATCAAGTTTTGGCCCAGCTGCTCTTCCCCCATGTGACCGAGACTCCCGAGGAGCTGGAAGCCCGTTTTCCTGCCCGTCAGCTTCCCGAAGGCGCGGTCGTTTCCCGTATGGCGCCTTCCCCCACCGGCTTTGTCCACCTGGGCAATCTGGTTCAGGGCACTATTTCCGAGCGCATGAGCCATCAGTCTAACGGTGTTTTGTTCCTTCGTGTGGAAGACACCGATGCCAAGCGCGAAGTTCCCGGCGCTGTGGAAGTTTTGATCGACACCCTGAAGCACTACGGCATTCAGTTTGATGAAGGTGCAACCCACGATGGCGACAACGGCATTTACGGCCCCTACCGTCAGCGTCAGCGCGCCGCTATCTATCATGTATATGCTAAAAAGCTGGTTTCTGAGGGTCAGGCATACCCCTGCTTCTGCACCGAAGAAGAACTGAGCGCCATGCGTGAGCAGCAGGAAGCCGCCAAGGTCAACTTTGGCTACTACGGCAGCTATGCTATTTGGCGTGACCGCAGCCTGGAAGAAATCAAAGAGAAGCTGGATGCAGGCACTCCCTGGGTCCTGCGTTTCCGCTCCACCGGTTCTATCGAAAATCAGTTCAAATTCGATGACCTTGTCAAGGGTAAGCTGACCATCACCGAAAATGATATCGACCACGTTCTGTTGAAGTCCGACGGCATTCCCACCTATCACTTTGCCCATGCCGTGGACGATCACCTGATGCACACCACCCATGTTGTCCGTGGCGATGAATGGATGGCTACCCTGCCTTTCCATATTCAGCTGTTCAAGGCTTTGGGCTTCAAGCTGCCCAAGTATGTCCATATCGGACCGCTGATGAAGATGGACGGCACTTCCAAGCGTAAGCTCAGCAAGCGTAAGGATCCCGAACTGGCGCTGACCTATTACAAGGCAGAAGGCTTCCCCATTGCCGCCGTTCGTGAGTATATTATGACCATCCTCAACTCCAACTTTGAGGATTGGCGCCGCGCAAATCCCGATGCGGATCTGGATGATTTCAAGTTCAGCCCCAAGAAGCTGAATCCCGCCGGCAGCCTGTTCGACTATGCCAAGCTGACCGACGTATCCAAGAATGTCATCTCCAAGATGGATGCGGCTACCGTTTACGAGCTGCTGACCGCCTGGGCGCAGGAATTTGATCCCGACTTCGGCGCAAAGCTGGCTGCCGATCCCGCCTTCGCTACTGCTATTTTGGCCATTGGCCGCGGCGGCAAGAAACCCCGAAAGGACCTGGCTGTTTGGAAAGAAGCAAAGGCATACATGGGTTTCTTCTATGATGAGTACCTGGAAGATCGGGTATTCGATGAAAAGCTCAGTGCCGCTACCGTGACCGATATTCTGAACCGTTTCCTGGAAGGCTACGACTACGCTGACGACGCAAACACTTGGTTTGAAAAGGTCAAGGCATTGACGGAAGCCATCGGTTTCACCACCGACATGAAGGCTTACAAGGCTGATCCCACCGCCTTCCCCGGCACTGTGGCAGATGTATCCGCTGTGATCCGCATGGCCGTTACCGGCAAAACCAATTCCCCCGACCTGTATACCGTTATGCAGATTTTGGGCAAGGATCGTACCGAGCAGCGTATCCGTGATGCCATTGCGGCTATCAACTAAAAAGGATCCCTCCGGCACAGCCGGAGGGATTTTTGTTTAGATCTCGATCAGCTCGTATTCCTTGCTGCCTAGGCCGATTTTTTCGCCGTGCTCAATGGCTACGATGCCATTGGTCGCAGGATGTACGCTGCGGAAGTGATCTCCCAGGTCCAGCTCTGCCTCTCCCAAAACGCTGTTTCGTACCGGCTTTTGGGCATTGACTGCATCGGTGCAGGCCATATCCAAAGCCACCGGATCAAAGGAAGCAAAGATACCCACATCGGCAACAATCGGTGCATCGTTAAAGCCATGGCAATCGCAAGTGGGCGATACATCCATTACAAAGCTGATATGGAAGTTGGGGCGATCCTGTACCACAGCCTTGGTGTACTCTGCGATCTTGCAGGCAAGAATATCGTTGGACTCATCGTTTGCTGCCCGGACCGCATCCATCGGACACATCCCCAAGCAGCGGCCGCAGCCGACACACCGATCGTAGTCGATTGAGGCCTTCTTATCCACGATGGTTATGGCATTGTGGGCGCAATTCTTCTGGCAAACACCGCAGCCGACACAGCGCTTTTGGCTGATGACAGGCTTACCGGCGCTGTGCATCTCCATCTTACCGGCACGGGAGCCGCAGCCCATACCCAGATTCTTCATAGCGCCGCCGAAGCCGGCAGCCACATGGCCCTTGAAATGGTTCATGGAGATGATAATATCCGCATCCATCACAGCCTGACCGATCTTGGCTTCCTTCACATACTCGCCATCTACCGGCACCCATACTTCGTCGGTACCCTTGATGCCGTCAGCGATGATCACATGGCAGCCCAGTGTGAAGGGATTGTAGCCGTTTTCGTAGGCAGCGTCCAAATGATCCAGACCGTTCTTCCGGCGACCGACATACAAAGTATTGCAATCCGTCAAAAACACTTTACCGCCCTGCTCTTTGATCAGGTCAACGATGGCCTTGGCATAGTTGGGACGCAGGTAAGAGAGATTACCCGGCTCACCAAAGTGGATTTTGATTGCCGTATACTTATTGTTAAAATCGATTTCCTCCAGCATACCTGCCTGCTTTACCAGCCGGGCAAGTTTCTGCTGAAGGTTTTCCCGGTGAGTTGCGCGAAAATCAGTAAAATAAACCTTGGATGCCATAAACGATTCCTCCTTGCTCTGTCTGCACTCAGTATAGCAAAAGTCCGTTGCGCTGTCAACGAATCCTTGTGCGGCAGGAAACAGTCCAAGCCTGGCGGAAGCAATAAAAAAAGGCATCCAAAGGATGTCTTTTTTCTGTAGATACTCAACACGATAGATATTCTTCCCCAATGTAATTCCTGCAACCATTTTTATTTCCATTCACAGTCCTGCGGACTACACCCGGAAATAATAGGACTTTCCCACGGACTAAAAAAGTGTCCACCGGACACTTTTTTGAACCAGTCTGCGAACTGGTGCCGTCCTTTCAAGTCCCACATACCAAAATAAAAGCACATCCTATCGGATGTGCTTTTATTTTGGTGGGCGAGGCGGGACTTGAACCCGCACGTCCGCAGTGAACACTAGAACCTGAATCTAGCGAGTCTACCAATTCCACCACTCGCCCATATGTAATTAAATTTTAAGAAGAAAGAGATTGGTGGGCGAGGCGGGACTTGAACCCGCACGTCCGCAATGAACACTAGAACCTGAATCTAGCGAGTCTACCAATTCCACCACTCGCCCATAACGCATCAAGCTGTTGCTCAACGCTTGAATATAATAGCACGGCGTTATTTGTTTGTCAACTAAAAATTTTCAATTTCACCAAAATTTTTAGTCCTTGTAATAGAGCATACAATGGCAGTAACCCTTAAAATTGGGGTCAGCCATCTGCTCACGGAATTCCTTGCAGATGCACTTGTTATCTTCAGTCTTCTCCAAGCGGCAGGGGCAGTAACCGCCCTTGGCCTTCAGACCTTCCTTAATGGCTTTCACCATTTCCTTGTCATCATTGAGTCGAATCGCCATCTATCCCACTTCCCTTCAAAAATCATTATACCACAGCTGTCAAGAAGCCTGTATACTCCCTCTTCCCTTTTGCCGCGAAAAATGCTATACTGTAAAAAACGATTAATTGGAGGCCGGTTATGGAATTTCTCCCCATTTGCAAACAGGATATGATCGACCGGGGATGGGAGCAATGCGACTTTGTCTATGTCATTGCTGACGCCTTTGTGGAGCATCCTTCCTATGGTAGTGTCATCATCAGCCGTGTGCTGGAAAGCCACGGCTACAGTGTGGGCATCATCTCCCAGCCGGACTGGAAAAATCCCAAGTCCA
>JAZNLC010000039.1:0-14808 GCA_045578895.1 Faecousia sp.
CTCTGCCACCGGCAGCGGTCGCCTCATTCCCCAATTCCCGTAATTTTTCGGCTAAACCTTACTAAGAGGAAAAAAGACTGACCACTAACTGGGAGTATGCCCGGTGGTCACTGTCCGTTTCTCCCTTGCTTTGGAGCTTCGAATAGGTACCTGTTTTGTCCTTGCCGCCCTACTGCCGCCATAGAACTGACAGACCACAAGAATAGTGCTGGTGAGGGAGTTTCCGGAACCAGCTAATAGCTGATGACACCTCTATTGACATCTAAATAGTCATATTATAGAATGAAATACACAAAATTAACGATAGGAAGATGATTCTGAATGGCAATACAGCGTATCTATGTAGACTCAGCTACTACCCCCTTGGTGTACTATAAGATTCTGCGAGTTTTGACCATTGTTGGCATTTTTGTAAATTTAGGTCAAATTATCACCTTGGCAGAAGCGGATGTCTCCCTATATGATATGTGTCTTGCTATTATTAATTTGACGCTGACAATCGGTTGTGCCATTGGGCTGAATATGAAAAAATGGGGAGGTGTTCTCTGCTTCCACGCCAGAACACTTCTTCCTGTTTTGGATTCTCTTGTCGCCATTGGCATTATGATCCATTATGGGTTTACAGATGCTGCACTTCTGGGGCAAGTTGTTGGACAGATTATTGGTGCAGTTATTGTTTTTGTACCGACTTATATTTATTTTGCAAAAAGACGCTTGTTATTCGCTCCGTGGCCCGCTGATCAAAAACCTACAGTACAAAACACGATAGTATCTCCGCATACACTACAGATGGACGACACGTCTCACAACGAATATTTGGATACCCCTCCCCAAATATGTTTTTGCCGAAAATGTGGCTACAAATTACTTCCTGATGATATTTTTTGTGGAAAATGTGGAGTTGAAGTAATTAAGGAGAGATAGAATATGAGATGTATCCAATGCAACCAGATTCTGCCTGATGACAGTACATTTTGCCAGTATTGTGGAGAAAAAATTGAGGTGGAAAATTTTGCAACTCAAGCGGTCGTTAAGGGTACATTTTGTAAAAATTGTGGTAGCTTGGTTGACGAAAAAACAAAAAAATGCTCCGGTTGCGGTAAGCAGTATTTCAATGCAAGAAGAAATGTTCCTCTCGCCGCCATGGTGGTCATACTGATCGCTTCAGTTCTTTTGAATGTTTATCTGTATGGACAAAATCTTTCTCTAAGCACGCAAACAGAGGAACTGGAAGAACGCGTTGCTTCAACGAGTTCAGAACTTGCTGAACAGAAAGATATTACAGCCTCTGTCCAGAAAAAAGCGCAATATTACGATGATATTCTTAAGGCGTTGCGAACCGGAAGTATTGGACGTGCGTCTGCATCTTTTAGTGCCAGTGATAGTGTAATCTTGATCAACAAAGGAACCATTGGGAGAAAGTTTACTCTCAATACTACATGGAGTGAAGGTGGCGGAACAATAGCCGTAGATCACTCCGGCACGAGTGCCTCTGTATCTTTCGACAACACATCCTGGTATGATTCCACGACATTGACTGTTGTTCCCAAGCATGAAGGTATCACGGCAGTTACGTTCAGCAATGATCTAAACCCTGATACTTTTACGATCTTAATTATAGTTGTGCCTTGATTAAAAGCAGAAATATAAAATAGTCTTTTCTGTGTTCGGTATTTTTGGCAGAAATACTTATATATTATTCCCATAGATAGACCCGGTAGCGGCGATGTGCTGCTACCGGGCCTTTTACTTTTATTGGAGGAATATCTATGAGCGAAATTACTGTTTTGAAAGTAGCACCCCATTGTCAGCCGGAGGTCGTCACCCTCAAAAACGACTTGCGATCCTTGCAGAAAGCGGTCTCCATCGATGCTCCCTATGTTGGCCTCATCGAGATCGTGTGGCTGGATGATAAGACTTGCCTGTTGGTAAACGAAGAGGGAAAGTTGATCGGTCTGGAACCCAACCGCCGACTGGGCTATGACATCCTCTGTGGTGTTTTCTATGTGGTGGGACAGGACGAAGAAGGAAACCTTACATCCCTGCCCTCTGCGGCTATTGAGAAGTATCGGTATATCTTCTCTCGCCTTGACCCCATCGATAGAGAGGAAGTGGAAGAAACCATTTCTGCATCATTCCATGTATGGTAATGGAGGGATAGCCATGTTGTATCGTATTGGAACTGTGAAGGAAATCAAGCCCCTCTACGACAAATTCCATGAGGATGTCATTGCCCAGCTGTATCACTGCACCAAGGTTTTGGATGATATCTACGGCGCAGACAGAAATTACTTGCAGTCTGGCGGCTACTCGCTGATCGCTGAGACCTTGGATGACCTCTTCGGCATTGGAGAAATTATTGACTTCAACACCCATCCCTGCGAGTGGGCCGATCCCTTGGATGGGGACTTCCTGTCTGCTCTGTACTTGCTGAATGATGACTTCTCGGTTGTCGTATTTATGCCCATTGCCATTGCACCACCCACATTATTATCTGAATTGGAGGACTGATCATGAAGAACATTTCAACCATTCTGACCACCAAGGCTGTCTTTTCTGACGATGGCCTTAACCGCTACCTGCTCACCAAGATGTGGGAGGCTGACAAACCCTCTTTGGCGATCATTATGATGGCACCCTCGGAAGCGTCAGCTGTGGCTTTCGACAATACGACCATGCTGGTGCTCAACAATGCTGACCGTCTGGGCTATGGAGCTGTGGCCATTCTGAACCTCTTCGCAAGAGTCAACGACTTCTCACTCCAGCATGCAGGTCTGGAAGATGCAGAGAATTTGGAGGCCATTGTTTCTGCCGCCCAAATCGCCGATGCAGTGGTCTATGCTCCCGGTGTGGGAAAAGCCACAAACAAAAAGTTCCAAGAACGGCAGAGGCAGGTATTGGAGGCACTGCGGCCCGTGGAGGAAAAGCTCCATTGCCTCAGCGATGCAGATGGCAGTTCCAGACTGCAGCACCCCCTGTCCCCGGCAGTGCGTACTTGGTATCTTTCCGAGTTGAAGATCGGAGAATTGATTGAAGAGCCCAAGTCCAAGGAAGAATCACCTAAGAAAGGCAAAGCAAAAAAAGAACCTGCGGCATGAAACGAAAACCACCCTGCTCCGAAAGGGGCAGGGTGGATCGGTGAGGATCACAGAAAAAACAAAGAGGTTTGTGTGATCCTGTGTAATAAAGGGAGATAAGTGTTTCTTTTGATCAAAACGACACTTCCGTATATTGATTGCACTTTAAGACTTGCCTTGCTGTATGTTCGTCGGTGATGAGTGTATCAATCATTTTTGTGCGAAGTGCGCCGGCGATGGCTTCCGCCTTTTCTTTTCCGCAGGCAATGGCAATGGATTCCTTTGCGTTTCGGATGTTATCCACCGAGGCACACAAGGTGTTTTCATAGAGATTGACAAATCTGCCGTTCTGATCGAAGAAATGGGTCGCCACATCGCCAATGACCTGCGTATGGATTTCACTGTATCCAAATATTTTTCCGAAAACTTCCAGTATTTCGGTGTTTCCGATACCCAGAATTACAAGATCGGCGCTATTCCAGATATCTTGCATTTTTTTATAATAGGAAAGCTGCTTCAGCAATTTGCAATCCTCATCGCTGTTTGCCAAATAGGGGAACCAGGCGCATTTGAAGGTTGCGTCCAGTTTGTCTGCCAGTTTACGTGCCAGCTCGTTTGAGGAAAAGTATGCATGTTCATTGTCGGTAGCTCCAAACAACGGAAAGACCATGTTCCCTGTTGTAGAGATTTCGGGAAGGGTTTTTATCAATTCCTGAATGGTCCGACCCCAGGAAAGGGCGATCTTCTGATTACCCTTTTTTATGATTGGTAATATATAGTCAACCGCTGCCTGGACAGCCATGAGCCGATGCACCGATCCGTTTCTGCCGCTGACACTGCAAACGACACAGTTGCGGATGCCAAAGGCTTCGCAGATCCGCTCCTCCAGCTCTTTGCAATCCTGTTCCGGATCATGGATGATGATCTCCACGATTTTTTCCTCTATGGCATCGTTTAAAAGCTTGGAGACTGTTTGTCTGGAAAGATGCAAGGCTTCCGCAACTTCCTGCTGGGTCAGGTTTTTCTTGTAATAAAGGGTAGCGGCTTCGGACATCAGTAACTTTTCTGTCTTCATATGCTTGCTCCTAAAAATTTATAATTATATTTTACAATCAAAATCTCCTCCTGTCAATTTATTAACATTTGTATTTGACATATGTTAAGAATGGTAATATAATGGAATTATAGAATTAAAGGAGGTCGTACAATGCTTGTTTCTTTTAAGGAAATGCTGGCAGATGCCCGTAAAAATCATTATGCCCTTCCCGCATTCGATATCAGCAATTACGATATGATGAAGTCGGTTCTGGAGGCCTGTGAGGAGGAACGATCCCCGGCTTTGCTGATGGCCTTGGGCGTGGATCTGCAGGGGCGGGATATGAACCTGCTGGCATCCATGGTTCGTTCTGCATCGGCGTATTTTAACATCCCGATTTGCCTGCATCTGGATCATGCAACGGATTTTGAATTCATTAAAAGAGCCATTGATGCAGGTTTCAGCTCGGTGATGTATGATGGTTCGGTGCTGGATTTTGAGAATAACGCCAAAAATACTGCAGAAGTTACCCAATATGCCCATGTCCACGGTGTAACTGTGGAAGCGGAACTGGGTCATGTTGGCAATGCCAGTGTTGGTAGTATCAGCGAAACGGGCACCGACACGGATCCCGGAGAAAGTCTGACGGTTCCGGAAGAAGTGGCAAAATTTGTGGAAATCACCGATGTGGATGCCCTTGCGGTGGCAATCGGAACAGCCCACGGTGTCTATCAGAAAACACCGGAACTGAGAATTGACAGACTGGATGAGATCACTGCCCTTTGCAGCAGACCTCTTGTGCTCCACGGCGGAAGCGGAACCCCCGATGAGCAGATGCAAAACGCGATTTATCACGGCATCACCAAGATCAATATCTATTCTGATGTTCTGTACGCGATGAACAAGGGACTGAAGGACAAGCTGAACGCCATGGACAATCCTTCCACTTGGCCCTTCATTGTGTTTGAGGATGCCAGAAACATGATGAAAGATGTTGTCAGAGACAAGCTGCGTACTTTCGGCAGTGCAGGCCGTATTTGATAGGGGAGGAAACACTATGAAGACAAAAGCGGTTCGTTTATATGGTGAAAATGATCTGAGACTGGAAGAATTTGATCTTCCTGAACTGAAAAACGGTGAGATTCTGATCAAGATTATTACCGACAGCGTCTGTATGTCTACCTACAAGACGGTCAAACAGGGCGCAAAGCACATCCGTGTACCCAATGATATCGCGGAGAAGCCTGTGATCGTCGGTCATGAGTTTTGCGCGCAGATCGTGGAAGTTACGGAAAAGTGGGGTGGTGAATACCACGTGGGAGAAAAGGTCATCATGCCTCCGGCGCTGCCCTATTTGGATGATATGCAGACCATCGGTTACTCCTTCGGAGAGATCGGCGGTGCGGCAACCTATTGCATCGTCAGCGACCACATGATCGCACACGGTCACCTGATCAAGCTGGAAAGTGACTCCTATTTCGGAGGCTCTTTGATCGAGCCGGTGTCTTGCGTAGTCAGAGGCTTCAAGGGAAGTCTCCATTTGGACGAGGAGCTGATGCCCTACGGAAACATCAAACCCGGCGGAAAGACCGCCATTCTTGCCGGCTGCGGCCCTATGGGTCTTGCTGCCATTGATATTGCCCTTCATGGCGATATCAAACCCTCCCTCCTTTTGGTAACGGATATCGACATCCAGCGCCTGGAACGGGCAAAGAAACTCTTTGATCCTGCCAAAGCTGCCGAAAATGGCATCAAATTGATCTTCTCATCCTCCATCGACAGTCAGGAACTTCTTGCTCTGTCGGAAAACACCGGTTTTGACGATGTTTTTGTCTACACACCCCATGCCTCTGTGGTGGAATTGGCAGACAAGCTGCTGGCCTTCGACGGATGTCTGAATTTCTTTGCCGGCCCTCTGGACAAGGATTTCAGCGCAAAGTTCAATTTCTACAATGCCCATTATCAGCAGCATCATGTGTCCGGTACCAGCGGCAGCACCATCGGCGATATCCGCGATGTGGTGGAAATGCTTGGCAAGAAGCTGATCGATCCTGCGGTGATGATCACCCACATTGGCGGCTTGGATGCGACCATTGATACAACACTTCGTCTTCCCGAAATCCCCGGGGGGAAGAAGCTGATTTATACTCAGGTCCAGATGCCTTTGACTGCGTTGGCCGATTTTGGTAAGCTGGGAGCAGAACATCCCCGATTTGCCGAGCTGGACAAACTTCTGAGAGAAAACAACGGTCTGTGGAACGCGAAGGCGGAGCAGTATCTGTTGGAGAATTTCTAACCGACCGGATATGCGAACAGGATAGGAGTGACGAATATGAGCAATGCAGGATATGTTTTAGGTATCGATTTGGGAACCGGAGGTGCAAGAGTCGGCATTTTCGATCTGAAAGGATCCCCGGTTGTTTTTTGCAGCGAAAAAATTTCACTCTACACTCCGGCATCGGGTCGCGCGGAGCAGGACGCCAGTGAATGGTGGGAAGCAATCTGCAAAGCATCGAAAAAGGCTATTGCAACGAGCAAGATCGACCCGGCAAGCATTAAGGGAATGAGCCTTGATACAACCTGCTGTACCGTTTTGCTTTCCGGCGATGATATGGAACCGCTGCGAAATGCCATTATGTGGATGGATGTTCGCGCCTCCGAGCAGGCCAAGCGGATCTATCAATCCGGTCACGATGCGCTCAAGTATAACGGTTACGGAATGGTTTCTGCGGAATGTTTGCCGGCCAAAGCCCTTTGGATCAAAGAAAACGAACCGGAATTATGGAACAAGGCCACAAGATTTTACGAATGCACAGATTGGCTGATTTATAAACTTACCGGACAGTATACTGCCAGCATCAACTGCGCCTCTGCCCGTTGGTATTACAATTCCGAAGAGGGTGGCTATCCTGTTGATTTTTATGAAAAGATCGGATTGGAAGATTTGGTGCAAAAACTTCCGGCCCGTGTCTTGTCCATGGGAGAATTTGTTGGCGGTCTTACGGTACAAGCAGCCCGGGACCTTGGCCTGAAGGAAGGTATCCCTGTTGGAGAAGGCGGCGCCGATGCCTTTGTTGGTGTGATTGGCTTGAATGCTGTCCAACCGGGCAAACTGGCGTTGATTACCGGTTCTTCTCACCTGCATATTGCACAAGTGGCAAAGGCAATCCACACCAAAGGTATTTGGGGTTCTTATCCAGATTGTATCGTTAATGGTTTGCAGATGGTAGAGGGCGGTCAAACCTCTACCGGCTCGATCATAGAGTGGTTTGTGAACAATCTCTGCGGAACAACGAAAGAAGAAGCAGCCAAACAGGGGACGTCTGTATATGACCTGCTGAATGAAGAGGCAGAAAATTTGCCTATCGGCGCCGATGGATTGATTGCGCTGGACTTTTTCCAGGGAAACAGAACACCTTATGTGGACCCCGATGTGAGAGGCATGTTTTACGGCTTGTCTTTAAATCACACACCGGCCCATATGTATCGGGCCGTTATTGAGAGCATCTGTTATGGAACGGAAGCGATCATCGAAGTGTTCCGCCAGGCGAAATTCGACCTGAGTGAGATCGTCATCTCCGGAGGTGCGGTAAAAAGTCGTTTTTGGATGCAGGTTCACGCAGATGTCAGCAATGTTCCCATTACCGTTCCGAAGGTAACGGAAGGTCCTTGCCTGGGTTCTGCCATTTTGGGCGCAGTTGCGGGCAGTATTTATCCGGATGTCCAAACTGCAGCCGAACATATGACCTCTGTTGATTATGTGATAGAGCCAAAGGCAGAACAGCACGAACAATACCAATTCTACTATGAAAAATACAAAGAATTTTACGCATTGGCAAAAGACTGGATGCACCAAGTAACCACCTACACCACAAAGAAGAACAGGAGATGATGTCATTGAAAAAGGTTTTAATAACCGGCGGAAGCGGAGATATTGCCCAGTCGATCAAAGCATTGCTGGAGTCGAAAGACTACGATGTTTATGCTCCCTCTCGACATGAAATGGATGTAACCGATTGGAACAGCATTGAAAAGAACATGAAAGAATATGTTCCCGACATCTTGATCAACAATGCGGGTTATGTGGTTCCCTATTCCATTAAAGAAGCCAATTTGGAAAATGCGAAAAAGCACATTGATATCAACCTGTCCGGCACAATCTACTGCACCCAGTTGGGATTGAAGTACAATCCGAATCTTGAGATTGTCAACGTGGGTTCTGCTGCCGCCATTGAATCCCATGCCACCTGGAGCGAATATTGCGCAACAAAAGCGGCTGTGGTTATGGCAACAAAATGCTGGGCAGAAGATGGATTGTTTGCTGTTTGTATTTCTCCTGCAAGAACCAAGACAAAGATGAGAAAAAGCCTGTATCCCGATGAAGATCAAAACACCCTGCTGGATCCGGACGATTTTGCAAAGGTGATTTATAACGCTGTGGTACACAAATATCCTTCCGGAACCCATATCATTGTCAGAAAACAAAATGTAATGGATATTCTTTCGGAATAAAATCATGCCGATCTTTGAATAGTTCTAACAAAGTCAGAAACCCCGATATTTTCGTATCGGGGCTTCTGACTTTGTCAATATTTGAGAGAGGTAAGATAAATAGGGCAGTAGCTTTACACACCACAGGGCTGACCCAGATGGATCCGCTCAAGGATGCGGCGGTTTTGCTTTACAGCTTCCCGCAGCAGTTCAAAATCCTGTCCAGCGGTGATCATATCAAAACCCATATCATGCCAATGCTGCAAAACCGCTTCATCGGAACCGCCGATGGCGATACCTACATATTTACCTGCAGCCTTCAGTTTAGCAACAACTTCTTTGATAATGGAGGTCGTTTCTTCACAGAACACATCACCCAGCTTTCCAATGGAACCGGAGAGGTCGTTTGCGCCGATGATATAGCCGTCAATAAAGTCATTTTTCATAATCTCATCCAGATTGCGAACGGCGTCGATATGCTCAATCTGGATGAAACGGCACATGGTTTCTTTGCTCTCAGCAATATAGTTGCCGACATCGCTGAAACCGTAATCAATGGCGTTAATCGGTCCGAAACCGCGGATGCCATGCGGTGGATAGAGGGTGTAGGAAATGACACGGTTGGCATCCTCTGCCGTTCGGATCATGGGGAAAATGATGCCATCCACGCCGTTCTCCAGGATTTTTTTGGTGGAGGTCAGATCGTCCTGCGGTGCACGGACAATGACTTGCGTACCGCTGGCTCTCACAGCAATAACGAGATTGAGAAGACTCTCATAGGAGAGATGGCTGTGCTCCATGTCGATCCAGATATAATCATAACCTGCAAGACCGGCAATTCTTCCAATAGAGATATCACTCATATTTACGATCATGCCAATGGTTTTTTCATTGTTCTTTATTTTATTCTTGAGCATAAGATCACCTTTTGATATATTTTTTCGTGCTCTTAAAAGATATTCAGCGTTCGACCGTCAACCATCTGTGGAAGATGTTTACGCGAGTCAAATCATAACTCTCGGAATACTGGATCAGAAGCCGGTTTTTCCCAAGTTCATTTTTCAGGACAATATTGTTGGAATAGTAGCATGTACCCTTGACCTCGCCGATATAGGTGCCTTCATCCCAATTGTGACCGTCTTCGGAGAAGTAGATCACAAAGCCGCTTTCCTTTTCGGCTCTGCCGTGGAGAATGTATACACCATCCATTCGGGCAGTCTGAGGATTACGGATTCCTTTGGCAAGGAAGCAGACATCCGTCTCTCTCCAGGTCAGACCGCAGTCGTCGCTGGTGGCATGGTCCATGGCCCGTTCATCGTTTTCATTGTAGGCATAGACATGGAGCAAGCCCTTGTCATCAAAGAGCATAGAGCCATAGCCTCTGCCCAACCAAGGAATGGGAACAACGCACAACTCCTCAAAGGTTTCGCCGTTGTTGTCGCTCTTGTAAATGCGGTAGAGATGTTCTTCTTTATGACCGCAGAAGTTCCATTCGCCATCGTTGGAGATCATCAGCGCATAGATTGTGCCGTTGTAAAAACAGGCATCATATACTCTTCCTTCGTAGGGACAAAGTTCTTTTGCTTCGCTCCAAGTCTTGCCGCCGTCTTTGCTGCGGATGTACATGGGTGTTGCCCAGGGAACACAAAGGTTTTTGTTGTCGCTTCTGAGGCAGAAAGCGGTGATCGTTCCATCCTCGGATGCAACGGCTTTCTCCACAGAGATCACATGGATGCCTTCCAGCAGAACATGCTTGGAATATTCCAGATCATAGACAGGGGAATAAGTTTCACCGCCGTCTTCAGAGATCCTGTATTCAACCCAGCCAAAGGTGGAATGACCGTCATTTCGTTCATAAGCGCAGTTGGAATTGAAGTCAATGAGCTTGCCAGGCGCAAATTCCACCATGGCATGGGTCATGTGGCCGCTTCTTCTGCGTTTTTCATTATCCACATACAGGATAGGCTCGCCCAATTCAACTATAAAACCGTCTCTTTCGATTTTCATGTTAATCGACCTCCCTCAAAATGCTTTTCTTCAATCTCTTTTGTGATTAGAAACATACTCTTAATAAGATTATCAAAGAATGCAGGAAATGCAATGGTTTATCTTGCAAATGGTATTGTTATTTTTGCAAAACCATGATACAATAACCAAAAGGAGGGTGCTATGTCTGACTTGTTTGAATACTATTTTCGCAATGATTTGTGCCACCTCAAATATGCGAAGGGACCTCCCAGCCTGCTTGGCCGTGAATTCCATGATTATCAAGAATTCATACTGTTTATTGGTGGAAAAGCAAGATTTATATCTCAAAATGTGCAAATTGATCTAACTCCGGGGTGTGTTGTTGCTGTTCCGAAAGAGCAATTTCATCAGTTTGTGGTCGACGAACCGGATACCTATACACGGTGCATTGTTGGTTTCAGCGATATTCCGGGAATGGAGAAACTGATCAACGATGTGATGAAAGAAATCAAAGTGATTGCAAATCCTTCCAAAACGATGCTTTCAACTTTTGAATTTCTGCAAAAAGCATTTGCGGAAAACCTCTCGGATGAGGAAAAACAGCAGCTGATTGTGGCATCTCTTGTGCAGATGCTGACAGAACAGAAATACTTTGCCGGCAAAACTGTACAGAAAAACAATCTTCTTTCTGATTTAACAATAAGGGCGCTTGGTTATATTGACGCTAATTACGCAGAGAATCTCACGCTTGCGTCCATTGCGAATGAACTGAATGTATCGCCCTCTTCTCTTTCCCATCGCTTCCGCGATGATCTCAACCTCTCAGTTTATCGTTATATCGTTGAAAAGCGAATCTCTGAGGTGCGGCAGTGTGTGACAAAGGGCATTTCGCTTAGCGAAGCGGTGACGTCCTGCGGTTTTGCCGACTATTCCTGTTTCTTCCGCCTGTACAAAAAATATTACAATATAAAACCTTCAGAACTGCTTCGCTGAATGGCGGGCAGGGTTGCCCCCATAACGAAACACCATACACCATTTGCCTTTCATAAGGCTGGTGTATGGTGTTTTTTTAATCATTGCTTTTCGATTAAAATATTGATTGGAAAAAAATGACAAGAATAACAAAATAAGTATTGCATTTACGAAGATACTGTGTTAATATTGCAACGTAGGATAGACAGCAATGAGGGAGGATTAGCTTTCTGTGGCGATCTGACGTGCAGAATGAACAATATGCGCGTTTCTTGTTTTGTGCTCCGGCTCTGTAGCGACAGGGCTTATGCCGCAGTAATGCGGCAAATAAAAAACAAACAGAAAGGAAAATCGAAATGAAAAGAACACTCGCAATGCTTCTGGTTCTCGTGATGCTCCTCGGCATGCTGCCCACAGTGGTACTGGCTGAAGAGACTGCACTGCCGGAAAACCTCAAAGCAGAGCTGCCTGCGGAAGTGCAGGCGGATCTGGACGCTACCGGTAAGGGCGTAGAACATGTCTACGACTACGGTGTCAATGAATTCTATGGTGGTATTCCCGAAGTAGAGGACGCTGATTCTGCTCTGGGAATGGCTTCCAGATTTGAAGCAGCCGGCACCGACTATGCCATCGGTGAGGGCGGTCAGTTCTACTTTGGCTACAGCATCGGTGGTGTTGCCTTCTATGTGACCGGCGGTCGTCTGGGTCCCAATGTGGGTCAGGGCTACAAAATCTATAAGTACGAAGATGTTGCAGTGCCTGCCGGTAGTGGCTACTATATGCAATGCTTCAGTTGGGAATGGCAGAACTGGGATATCGCTGCTCTGGCTGGTCAGACCGTGGACATTTACCTGTCCATGAAGGTGGAAGGCACTTTGGATGCCCCCATCTATTACATTGACCGTATGATCGCAGTTACTGACTGCGCAGCAGGCGAAGGCCCCTATGCTTGGAACGATACAATCAATGCCTATGCTGTCGCATGTGAGCAGTGCGGAGGCGCTGTTGCTGTGGAAGCCAACTCCCTCAAGGGCAGACTGCCTGCCGAAGTGGAAGCCGATCTGGCAGCTTCCGGTGCCGGTCTGACTCATGTCTATGACTACGGCAACGCAGAAGTTTACGGCAGCGTTCCCAAGGTGGAAGATCCCGACTCTCCCTTGGGTGTTACCACGAAGTTCGAAGCAGCCGGTACCGACTATGCCATCGGTGAAAATGGTCAGTTCTACTTTGGCTATAACATCGGCGGTGTTGCCTTCTATGTGACCGGCGGTCGTTTGGCTCCCAATGTGGGTCAGGGCTACAAGATCTACAAGTTTGAAGATGTGGAACTGCCTCTGGGCATGGCATACATGCATTGCTTCGATTGGGCATGGCAGAATCACGATATCGCTCCTTTGGCCGGTCAGCCTGTGGACATCTATCTGTCCATGAAGGTGGAAGGCACTCTGGATGCACCTACCTATTACATTGATCGTTTGATCGCTGTCACTCCCTGCGAAGTGGATGAAAGTGAATATACTCTGATCTCTCCTGCAACCTGCCTGTCTCCCGCCATCGAAGGTGCACCCTGCTATGTCTGCGGTGAGATCAGCAAGCGTTATCTGGAAGGCACCGGCGGTCATACTCCCGGTGAAGATGTACGGGTAGTTACTCCCGCAACCTGCACTGCCAACGCAGTTGAAGGTTCTACCTGCACCGTCTGCGGTGAGTTTGTCACCAGCGAAGTGGAAGACTCTGCTTTGGGTCATGTCTATGGCACCTACGCTTGGAACGAAGAAACTGCCTCTTACGAAGCTAACTGCACTGTCTGCGGTGAGGCTGCTGAACTGGCCGAAGGAAAGATCAAGACCAGACTGCCCGCAGAGGTAGAGGAATACCTGGCAGCCTCCGGCGCAGGTATGGCACATGTTTACGACCATGGTGTTGCAGAATTCTATGGTGGTATTCCCGAAGTGGAGGATGCTGATTCTGTTCTGGGAATGGCTTCCCGATTTGAAGCAGCCGGCACCGATTATGCCATCGGTGAGAATGGTCAGTTCTATTTCAGCTATGCCATCGGCGGTGTTGCTTTCTATGTGACCGGTGGCCGTCTGGCCCCCAATGTGGGTCAGGGCTATAAGGTCTACAAGTTTGAAGATGTCGTGATCCCCACTGGTGCCACTTATATGCACGTTTTCGGTTGGGAGTGGCAGAACTGGGATATCGATGCTCTGGGCGGTCAGACCGTGGACATTTACCTGTCCATGAAGGTGGAAGGCACTCTGGATGCACCCATCTATTACATCGACCGCATGATCACAATTACTCCCTGCGATGCAGATGAAGACGCTTACACTATTACCTCTGAAGCCGATTGCGCCAACAATGCCATCGAAAGCGCACCCTGCGCCATTTGCGGTGGCCTCAGCAAGCGTGAGATTCCCGATACCGCATTGGGTCATATCCCCAGCGATTACATTTACAATGCTGAAACCAATGAATATGAGGCTGAATGTGCACGGGAAGCTTGCACAGGCGTTATTGTTTGCGAGACCGTGAAGACCAGACTGCCTGCAGAAGTAGAGGCTGATCTGGCTGACTCCGGCATCGGCATGGAGCATGTCCGCGACTATAGCGTGGAAGGCTTTGGCTTCGGCGGCGGCATGGAGAAAATCGCTGATGAAGATTCCGCTTTGGGTACCGCCATTATGGTTCCCGGCAGCAGCTACACCGTTGCTGAGGGTGCAAACCTGATGGTCTCTGTCTATGCACAGGGCGACATCGGCGCCATCCCCTACGAGAAGTTGGCTGCCAACTCCGGCAAGGGCTACAAGATTTACAAGCTGGACAACGTTGGTCTAGCTGCAGCAACCCAGTATCTGCATATGTTCGGCTGGAACCTGCAGAACTACGATATCTCCGAGTATGCCGGCAAAACAGTTGACATTTACATCTCCATGAAGCTGGAGGGCGATGTTTCCGTTGATCCTACTTACTATGTGGATCGTATGATCGCCATCATCTCCTGCGAGGGTGCCGGCTGCGACGGCACAAACTGCGGTTCTCTGGCTACCTGCACCGTTGACTTCTTGTTTAATGGTGAGTCTGTTGATACCCAGACGATTATCCATGGTGGCTATGCCACCGATCCCGGCGCACTGCCCATGGAAGGCTTCACCTTCGCCGGCTGGTTCAACGGCGATGACAAGTTCGACTTCAGCACTCCCGTTACCTCCGACCTGACTCTGGTCGCTAAGTACGAAGAGAACCTGCCCGTCGAGCCCG
>JAZNLC010000040.1:0-2756 GCA_045578895.1 Faecousia sp.
CAATCCGATTTTCGCCATGTCCTCTGCAGACATGCAAAGGCCATATCCGGGCGTGCCCAGACCGTCCGGGTCAGAAAACCAGATGTTGCCTTTGGGCGTTTTGCTGATTGTAAATTGCTTGTGTTCTTCCGCTGTTTTCGCCTCAAAGTTGATATGCGGTTTGATGCCCAATGGTTCAAAAAGATAGCGGTTCGCATACTCCACGGTTTTCATGTTGGTTGCCCGATACAGAATTCCCGACAGAATATGCAGACACACCGTCTGATAGTTGAATTCGTCGGTCAGACCTTTTCTGCCACCCAGGAAATCAAGGGAGGCATATGTCCAGTTATCGCTGGAACAAACCTTCGTCCAGGGATCCCCTTTGCACTTGTAGGGAACCCGCATGGTAAGTAAATGCCGGATAGTCACATCGTAGATGGTTTTCTCGCCCCGTTTGACCTTGTAGTCGGGGAAGTAGTTAAGAACCTTATCGTCAATGCTTCTGATCTGCCCTTTGTCCAGGGCAATTCCAATCAGCAAAGCTATGATGCTTTTTGTGGCAGACATGATATGGGTGCAGTCGTCCGGTTTGTAATCATTCCAGCAGTCAGAATATACTTTCTCGCCAGCCTTATATGCGACAATCTGACAGATGTTAGGCTGTTGCTTTGCTATCAGATCATGGAGTTCTTCTTGATTCATAAGTGTATCTCACTTCCTTTATGCTTGCTAAAACTAAGCATAAGGGAATTAAAAATTGATTTCAAGTATTTTCTTCCCATTCTTCTCTCGAAATTGCAAACACCTTTGTGATTTCATTGACATCATCCGCAAATTCCTCCACCTGTTTGCAGCCATAGGCCATGGCGGTTCTGGCAGAGGGATCGTTGGTGTATTTCATGTAGGAATACACCATGTTGAAGGGTGTATTGTTGAAGGTCCAATCCCGGACGGCAATGGCCGCTTCCGCCCCGTAGCCTTTTCGCTGATGGTCTGCGCGGATATGGTATCCGATCTCCGGCTTGATCTGACCGCCGATCAACTGCATGGTCAGTCCGCAGTCGCCGATCATCTCGCCGGTTTCTTTCAGACAGACTGCCCACAATCCAAAACCAAAAATCCGATACCGCTCCATATTCCGCGCGATCCAGTTCTGCACGCCGACTTCATCGAAGGTATCAGGATAGTGCTGCATGACCTCCGGATCTGCCAGAATTCGATAAAGCGCATCGAAATCATCTTCCGTCATTTCTCTTAAAATTAAACGTTCCGTTTTAGTTATCATTGTTTTTCACCATAGGTTTCGACTATTTTAACAGCACCGGCATTACCGGGAGCCATGGCAATTTCATCCTGAATCTTTCGTATATTTTCTTGGATTTGCCGGTCTTCCATAACCGCAAATGCAGCATCTCTTAGAGCATTTGCCGTGATGGTTTTATACTCCAGCACCTTGCCCAGACCCATTTTCTCCACCTGCCGGGCATTTACCGGCTGATCCGATACAAAGGGGATCACCAGCATAGGAACACCGTTCACCATGGCTTCGGACACGCTGTTCATACCGCCGTGGGTGATGAAGAGATCAGCCTGCTTCAGGACGGTAATTTGTGGGATACGGTTTCTGATTATGAAGTTTTCCGGGATGTGTTTCAGCCGGGAAATATCAAAGTTTCCCACAGATAAAACCACCGTAACTTTTTCTTTCTCAAAGGCTTCCAGGCAGGCGTGGAAGAAGTTCTCCCCGCCCTTTAGAATCGTGCCGATGGAAATATAAATCACAGGCTTTGTCAAAGCCGGAAAATCTTCCTCTTTGCGGTCATATACGGATGGACCAATAAAGTGGAACGTCTCTTCCAGGAAGTCCTCTGAAAAGGGTTGGAAGGAACGGAGGGTGTATACCAGATTGCAATCCGGTGGATTTCCTACAATCTCATCCAGCCAGTTGCGGCATTTGAGCTTGATTCCAAGACCCTTGACGCAATCCTGCGTCCAGAGTGTTCCGATCAGAGGTATACGGAAGATGCCCATGGGGCCTCCGGAGGAAATAAAAGCACGCATCAGTTCCTTGTTGGTTGCCGGAGCAGTGAAGATCCGGACACACTTTTTGCCATACTTTTCCGCCAGATGCTTACCCGTGAAGAAGAACTGCTCATAAAGCACCAAATCATAGGAGGCGATTATTTCTTCTGCCTTGAAGAATGCATTGCGGATCTGCTTGTCCAATTGGGGATGATTCTCATAGTCCAAAAATTCCGCACCGCTGTCAGCGATTCTTTCTTCCCAGTCGTGGGGCATAAGATAAGTAACCTGATGGCCTGCCTTGATCAGTTCCTGTACCAGACCGATGGTAGGAATCACATGGCCGTGGTAGGGCAGGTTAATAAACAGAATCTTCACTTTCACCGACTCCTTTCCCATGTTTACTATAGCACAGATCATCTGTGCAAGCAAATTGTCTCTCCACCCCATCTCTTCTCTTTTTATTTTTGTGAGGAAGTCACGGAAGAAAACATATTTCTCTGGTAGAATAAGGCTATAAAGAAAAACAAATACTACTTCAAAATACGGAGGAAAACAATATGAAAAACGTGAAATTTTATATCTGCCCCCACTGTGGAAATATCGTAGAGATGGTCAATGACGCAGGCGTAAAGCCCTTCTGCTGCGGACAGAAGATGCAGGAACTAGTACCCGGCAGCGTGGATGCAAGCCATGAAAAGCATGTTCCCGATGTGAAGGTCAGCGAAGGTGCGGTGGAGGTCAATGTGGGC
>JAZNLC010000041.1:0-2433 GCA_045578895.1 Faecousia sp.
ATCGGCGGAAAGCGGCTATGTCTTAAAGACCAGTTTGATACCAAAAAATATTATGGAAAAGAAATCTTTTCCCAATACATTTCACAGAATTACACTCAGATTGACTTCAGTGGCTTCATTCCGCTTTTAGATGCACTTTCACAAATCGTCAAGACTCAGGCTACGCCCACAGAGAATCAAGAACAAAACCATCAAAATAACCAAAAAGCATGACGGACAAATATGCTATGACCAAAAGTGTTCAAGAACATCCACCTGTTTTTCTTTATATAATTCAGAAGGTTCCCGCGAAATAAATCTATTATCATAGTTGCTATTTCCGCAATACACCACCCTTTCCGCCACCCCTTGCATTCCCTCCCCCGCTCCGCTATACTGAACCCATCACAAACGAAACGAGGGGATCACCATGCGTATTCTGCGCGGCATTCTCATTTTCCTGTCCCTGCTGCTGTTGCTGGTGGGCATCGGCATACGGGTGCTGGCGGACAACGAGCCCGATATCTATACACTGGACGGACATGCAGCGGAGCTGGGCATCGAAAGGGTCGATCCCGGCATCGTATCCGCCCTGCTGGGGAAGGGCATCCGCATCGATGATGCCGAGCCCGTCACGCTGGATGATCTGCTGGAGGGCACAGACGAGGAAGAAGCCATCGTTGCGAAGGTGATCTACACGCTCTATGCGTACTCCACATGGATCATCATTCTGGGCGCATTCCTGCTGATCTATGGGGCGACCCTGCGCAGACGGGACAGCGAATGATGCTTGCTTCCAAGTGCGATACCCATGTGCATGCACCGAGGAGGGACGTAACCATGATTTTTGAAACAAGGGAACCGGATTATCCAAAAATCAAAGCCGATCTGGATATTGCCGCTGCCATGATACGCAAAGCGGACAGCTTTACCGATGCCAAAGAGGCTTTCCGGCGTTACAACGAAGCATACAAGGAGCTTTCCTCCCGGTATGCCCGCATCTTTCTGAAGCTGTACCACGATGTATCCTGCGAGGAAACCATGGTGCAGTTAGCCGCCAGCATTGAGCATTTGAACGAGCTGGTGCATTATGCACCCTTTGGTTCGGCGGTGGCGGAATCGCCATGGCGCGATCAGCTGGAAGCCTGCTACGGCAAACCTGCCATCCTGCTGCTGGCGTTCAACGCAGACTGCGAAAGCAGAGCCACGGGCAACGAAACCAAGCCGCGCACCATTGACGAGGCTTCCTCCCGGTATCAGAATCTGGTGATACAAGCAGAGGGGTGTTACGAGCGGTTTGCAGACGAGTTCGATGCCCTGCTGCAGGAAGTGGTGAGCATCAACCACGAAACGGCGCGGTATTACGGCTATGAGGATTACAACGATTATGCCAACCTGCTGTATTCCCGCTTCGACTACGGCGAGGCGGAGATGATGAACCTTTGCAGACAGATCCGCGAAAAGGTCGTGCCCTGCTACGAGGTCTTCCAAAAAACCTACGCAAACCAGCTGCAGCAGGGTGCGCCCAAGCCCCGGGATCTGCGGCAGGGTATGGCTGCCTATACCGAACGGCTGGGCAAGGAAGCTGCCGAATACTGGCTGATGCTCAGCGATACCGATGCGCTGGATATCGAACCATCGCCGGTAAAAATGCCCAACATGGGGCTACAGCGGCTGATCGAAGAAGAGGGGCT
Organism: Faecousia sp.; assembly: GCA_045578895.1. GTDB lineage: Bacteria > Bacillota > Clostridia > Oscillospirales > Oscillospiraceae > Faecousia. The sequence goes on from JAZNLC010000041.1 coordinate 1,674, forward strand.
TGCCCCCATCATTACCAACCCCACAGGAGACTTCAACGATGGGTGGGTGCTTGCCCATGAGTTCGGGCATTCCTTTCAGGAATATCTGGCATTTCGCAAACAGCCGCTTGCATTGAGCGCCGTCGCCTCCGCCGATGTGATGGAGATCTCCTCCCGGCTGGCGGAACTGTTTCTACATGTTCATGCCGATCGCCTCTACGAAGACCCGGAGCGTTTTTCCCTGTTCCATCTGGACAGGCTGCTTAGCTCGATTATCAACTTTGCTATGTCCACAGAGTTTGAGCACTGGCTCTACCACCACGTGGATGCCACCCCACAGCAGCGAAAAGAAACCTATTTCTCCCTCTACCGCCAGACCCATCCCTCCGCCACTGCGGATGAAACCACTATGCTACGCAGCCTCTACGACGAAGTAACCGTCTATACCATGCCGAAGTATCAATTTTGCTATGTGCCTGCATGGATCAGCGCGGTGGAGATCGCCAAGGATTACCGCAAGCAGTCCGAGTCGGTTTATCGGAAATTTGTGGAGCTGAACGGCGACCTTGCGTTCTACACCTACCGGGAGCTGGCGCAGAAATTCGGCTTCAGCAATGCGTTTGAGGACGGGATTGTTGACCGGTTCATCGGCTGGCTGGAGGAATGCACAGGGCTGCGCCTTTCTGACCGGTAAGCGGGTGGGCAGGATGTGGAAACCCGGCTGTATGGAACAAGCCAGACAGACAACACCAAAACCAACGCCTTCCGGCGCATTTCTCTG
>JAZNLC010000042.1:0-5891 GCA_045578895.1 Faecousia sp.
AAGGGCGAGGAATCCTCCAAGCTCTACGAAATGGCGGATTACTTTATTTCCACATTGCGTAAGCAGGTCTTTGCCAAGACCGAAGATAAGGAAGAGCATGACAACCTGGATTGCGACTACTTTGTAGATGAAAAATCCCGCACCGTTTCCCTGACCGCCTCCGGTATCGCCAAGGCAGAGCGGCACTTCGGTGTGGAAAACCTGGCCGATCCGGAAAATGCCACCCTTTCTCACCATTTGAACCAGGCCATGAAGGCCCGGGGCCTGATGAAGAAGGATATTGACTATGTAGTCAAGGATGGGCAGATCATCATCGTGGATGAGTTCACCGGCCGACTGATGTATGGCCGCCGCTATAACGAGGGCCTGCATCAGGCCATTGAAGCCAAAGAGCGGGTAACGGTAGCAGGAGAGAGCAAGACCTTGGCTACCATTACCTTCCAGAATTTCTTCCGGCTGTACGGCAAGCTCTCCGGTATGACCGGCACCGCTTTAACGGAAGAAGAGGAATTCGCCGCCATTTACCAGCTGGATGTGGTGGAGATCCCCACCAACCGTCCCATCGCCCGTATCGATCACAACGATGTGGTATATAAGACCGAGGCCGGTAAGTTCCGGGCCATCGTACAGCAGGTGGCCCAGTGCCACGAAAAGGGTCAGCCTGTGCTGGTGGGTACTGTTTCCATTGAAAAGAGCGAGATCCTCAGTAAGCTTTTGAAAAAAGCCGGCATCAAGCACAATGTATTGAACGCCAAGTTCCATGATATGGAAGCCCAGATCGTGGCCCAGGCCGGTAAATTCGGCGCTGTTACCATTGCCACCAACATGGCAGGCCGCGGTACCGACATCATGCTGGGCGGCAATGCCGAATATATGGCTATGAGTGAGCTGCGCAAGCGGGAACTGGACGAGCATCTTTTGCAGGAAGCCAACTCCTACGCGGAGACCGGTGACCCTGAGATCCTGGCCGTTCGCAAGGAATACGAATCCCTGCTGGCAAAATACAAAGGCCAGATCGCTGAGGAAGCGGAAAAGGTCCGTGCCGCAGGCGGTTTGTTCATCATCGGTACCGAGCGTCACGAGTCCCGCCGTATCGACAATCAGCTCCGCGGCCGCTCCGGCCGTCAGGGCGATCCCGGCGAGAGCCGCTTCTATCTGAGCCTGCAGGATGACCTGATGCGCCTGTTCTCCTCCGACCGGGTCATGGCCCTGATGGACCGCCTGGGCATTGATGAGGATATGCCTATTGATCAGAAGATTCTTTCCAATAGCGTGGAAAATGCCCAAAGGAATGTGGAAAGCCGCAATTTCCGTGCCAGAAAGAATGTTTTGGAATACGATAATGTTATGAACACCCAGCGTGAGGTCATCTACGCCCAGCGCAAACAGGTGCTGGACGGCGGCGACCTGCGGGAAAATATGCTGCAGATGCTGCGTGGCCTGGTAGAAAGCAGCGTTCGGGATGCCCTGGCGGAAAGCGGCGGCATCGCCACAATGGAGGCGTTGGAACCCGTGTTGCGGCAGTTTAACGGTGTTTTCTTCCCATTCGGTGCGTTCCGGATGCCGGAAGAAGCTACTGCCGAAGCCGTCACCGAAGAAGTCTACCGGCTGGCGCTGCAGACCTATGAGCGCAAGGAAGCCGCGTATACACCCCAGATCATGCGGGAGTTGGAGCGGGTCGTCATGCTCCGGGTGGTGGACGAATATTGGATGGACAACATCGATGCCATGGACGATCTGAAGCAAGGCATCGGTCTGCGGGCTTACGCCCAGCACGACCCGGTAGTTGCTTTTAAGGCGGAAGGTTATGAGATGTTCCAATCCATGATCACCGCCATCCGGGAAGAGACCATTCGCCGGATGTTCCTGGTACAGCTGCGTAACAATCAGGAAGTAAAGCGGCAGAAGGTAGCGAAGGAAACCGCCGCCATTGGTACTGCCGATACCGTGATGAAAAAGCAGCCTGTCCGCAAAGACAAAAAAGCCGGTCCTAATGATCCTTGCCCCTGCGGCAGCGGTAAGAAGTACAAGAAGTGCTGCATGCAAAAGGATAAGGAATCCGGCATGGAATAAAGAAAACCGAGGAAGTTTATGGGCGTTATACCTGTTAAAACCGGAACAATGGAATATTTTGTGGCGGACAATATCGCTGTCCCCCACTGTTTTACCACCCGCCTGGGCGGTGTCAGCACCGGTATCTTCGACTCTCTGAACCTGAGCCAAAACCGGGGTGACCCTACGGAAAATGTGGTGGAAAACTTCCGGCGTATCGGCGGTGTGTTGGGTTTTAGCCCTGATGATGTGGTCAATGCCCGGCAGACGCATTCAGACATTGTCGTTAAAGTCGGAAACGGGAACCGGGGCAATCTTACCGTTGCCGGTGCGTCGCCGGTGTGTGACGCGCTCATTACCATAGATCCGGGCATTGCCTTATATGTTTCTACCGCTGATTGCACGCCTATCCTATTGCATGACCCGGTGACCGGTGCCGTTGGTGCGGCCCATGCCGGTTGGCGGGGAACTGCCGCAGCCATTGCAGGTAAGACCGTGGAGGCCATGACCGCCCATTTTGGCACGGATCCCAAAAACATCTGCGCATCCATTGGCCCAAATGCCGGAGTCTGCCATTTTGAGACCGATGCGGATGTGCCCAATGCCATGCTGGAAGCCTTTGGCGAGGAAGTACGCCCCTTCATTCACCCGAAAGGAAATAAATATTATGTAAACCTAAAGGAGATCAACACCCTGATCCTGCGCCGGGCAGGTGTACAAAACATCACCGTCAGCGATCAGTGTACTATGTGCCGGCCGGATCTTTACTGGTCTCACCGGATCACAAAAGGCCAGCGGGGTGCCCAGGGCGGTATTATTGTATGTAAAGGAGGAACACCATGAAACGGATCGGAATCGTTTTGGCATGTCTTTTGGTGTGCCTTCTGTGCGGCTGCGCCGCGGAAGAAACGCCATACGTTCCCACTGGTGACGCACTGACCTGGGAAGAAGATATTCCCCAAAACACCACAGCGGCTGCGGAAATCCCGGAACAGGAACTGGTTTTGGCCTACTATCCCGATGTAACATTAAATCCTTTTACCTGCAAGGATTTTACCAATAAAGCGTTGTTTTCCCTGCTCTATCAAAGTCTTTTTGTGGTGGATGCCAACTACGAAGTATATCCCATGCTTTGCAGCAGCTACAGAGTCTCGGATGATATGAAGGAATACGAGTGTTTTGTGGACCAAAACGCGACTTTTTCCGACGGCTCCCCTTTGACCATTGACGATGTCTATGCCAGCATTCAAACCGCCCGGAAAAGCAAGGTCTATAAAGGCCGCTTCCAGTATCTGCGGGGCGTTAAATTAGGCCCCAACGGCGACAGCATTATTTTCCAGTTGGGCACAGCCTATGAAAACTTCCCGATTTTGTTGGATGTTCCCATCGTAAAAGCATCGGATGTGGAGGCTGACCGTCCCATGGGCAGCGGCCCCTACTATTTCGAGAACCGGCCTTCCGGTGCCCGCCTGCGCCGCAACAGCAATTGGTGGTGCGACGTGGAATTCCCGGTTAAAGCGTCCTCGATCCCCCTGGTGGAAGCGCAATCCACCACCCACATCCGGGATTGTTTTGAATTCTCCGATGTTGGCCTGGTCTGTGCAAATCCGGGCACCGATTCCTATGCGGATTACCGCTGTGACTATGAGCTGTGGGACTGCGAGAACGGTATTTTCCTATACCTGTCCTGTAATTTGGACAGCGCGGTCTTTTCTGTGCCTGCTGTCCGCTCCGCGCTGACCCATGCCATCGACCGGGATTACATCGTCTCCAAGTATTACGACGGCTTCGCCCACAGCGCCACGCTGCCGGCTTCGCCGTTGTCCCCTTACTACAGCAGCCGCCTGGCCTCGGATTACGCGTATGATCCCCAGCTTTTTATCCAGGCGCTGAATGATAATTATCTCAGCGGTGCGCCTATTAAGATCCTGGTCAATAAGCATGATACCATGCGCCTGCGCATGGCCCGGGAGATCGGCAAAATGCTTACCGACTGCGGTCTCGTAGTGGAAATGATCGAAGAAACCGGCGATAACTACTATTATTATCTGGTTGTGGGCAACTATGATCTTTATTTGGGTCAGACCCGCCTTTCCGCCACTATGGATCTGACGGCCTTTTTCGCCACCACCGGCGATATGAATTACGGCGGCATGGAGGATGCCTCCATGTATGCCATGTGCCGCGAAGCCTTAGCAAACAAAGGAAATTATGTAAACCTGCACAAGCTGGTCGCCGATGACGGCAGACTGTGTCCTGTTCTGTTCCAGACTTACAGTATCCACGCCACCCGCGGCCTGCTGACCGATCTGACCCCCGCCCGGGATAATATTTTCTATTATACTCTGGGAAAAACAATGAAGGATATTATTCAGTGATTCTTTTCCAGGTGCTTACAGTTGTTTTTTATAGATGTTTTTGATATAATGCAGTTACGAAAACAAAGAAAGGATTTGTATTATGAAAAAAATCATTGCCGCATTGCTTTGCCTGTGCCTTTGCCTGGCTGCCTGCGGAAAGCAGCCGGATCCCACGGAACCTTCCACGACACCTTCCACTGCCGCGCCTACTACCGAGGCTACCACCGAAGCAACTACTGAGGCTACTACCGAGCCTACCACTGTTCCTACCACAGAACCCGCTTTGAACTACCGCCATCCCCTCACCGGTGAGCTCCTGGCGGAGCCGCTCACGATGCGCCCCATCGCTGTTTCCACCAATAACTACAGGGCTGCCCAGCCGGTGCTGGGTATCAGCCACGCGGACATCGTCTTTGAACACATCACCGAAGGTCTTGGCAGCGAAACCAGAATGCTGGCGGTCTATACCGACCTGAACTTTGATGACAAGCTGGGTACCGTTCGCAGCGCCCGTACTTACAGCGTCAGCCTCTCTGCTGCATTTGATGCGATCTTCGTTCACTGCGGCGGCAGCGACTTTGCCAATCAGAAGATTAACCAGATGAACTATCCCTCCTTTGACCAGTTCTATAACGGTGATTATTTCTATCGGGATCAGGGCAGAAAAGCTGCCGGTTATGCCAGCGAACACACGATGGTAACAGAGGGTAAGATGCTGCAGAAAGGCCTTGAAACCAAAAAATGGGATCTGTCCATCCCGGAAGATACCGCTTACGGGTTTACCTTCTCCGATGAAGCGGATCTGAATGGCGCCGCCGCGCAAACCGTTACCATGCAGTACTACAACAAGAATGGTAAGTATACGGTGATGACCTATGACAAGAATGACGGTATGTACTACGGCACCCAGTCCTGGTCCAAAAAGCAGGCTGCTGTTGCTGACGGCAACACCGGTGATGCGGTTCCCTTTAAGAATGTGCTGGTGATCAAAACGAAGGTTACCCATGCTTCCGATGGCTCCCATGTGTTCATGGATCTTGTCGGTGAGGGTGAGGGCTTCCTGGCAAGAGACGGCCAGTATGTAGCCATCAAGTGGTCCAGAGCCTCCGATAACGATCCCTTCACCTTTACTTTGGAAGACGGATCTCCCGTTACTTTCGGCGTTGGAAAGACCTTTGTTTCCATCCTGCCGATCCGCAGCCCCGAAGTTATTTTTGAGTAATCATTGAATCAAACCGGCCTGTCTGTTACGGACAGGCCGGTTTTGTATATTGCATAAAAGAAGCCCCCGCCTTTGCAGGCGGGGGCAAAATTCGCTATCAATTACAGCAGGGTGGAGAAGTGCTTGATGGTGCGGACCATCTGAGAAACGTAGGAGTTCTCGTTGTCGTACCAGGAAACAACCTGAACCTGGGTCATGCCGCCGGGCAGCTTGTTGACCATGGTCTGGGTAGCGTCGAACAGGGAGCCGAAGGTCAT
>JAZNLC010000043.1:0-11176 GCA_045578895.1 Faecousia sp.
AAAATCGTGGAAACATATCCCTTTTGCCGTTCGGAGCTTTTAACTTCCTCAGCCTTTCAGCGACCGGTACGGACCTTGGTGATCGGGAACGGTCCCCGCAAGGTAATCTATACCGCGGCACATCATGCCAACGAATGGATTACCAGCCTGGTTTTGCTGAAATTTGCCGAGGAGCTGGCGGAAGCAATCCACGCGGGCGGGGAGATCTTTGGACAGAAAGCGGAGCGGATACGGCAGGCGGTTACCATTTACATGGTGCCCATGGTGGATCCCGACGGTGTGGATCTGGTGGTGGGGGCCATTGAAACGGGAGCTGTCCAGTATACATTGGCACAGCGGATCTCTCAGGACTTTCCCGGCGTTCCGTTCCCCGATGGTTGGAAGGCGAATCTTTTGGGAACAGACTTGAATCTAAACTATCCTGCTGGCTGGCTCATGGCCAGAGAAATTAAGTTTTCGCAAGGCTACGTCCGTCCCGCACCCCGGGACTATGTGGGACGTGCGCCTCTGAATCAGTTGGAGACACAGGCGCTGGCGGCATATACGGAAGTTATCGACCCAGAGCTGGTACTGGCCTACCATGCGCAGGGCAAGGAAATATACTGGCAGTTCATGAATTACGAGATCCCGGGGGCGGAGGAACTGGGGCAGCTGATGGCGCAGGTCAGCGGGTACACGTTGGCAGAAACACCGTACGCATCCAGTTTCGCCGGTTATAAGGACTGGTTCATCCAGCAGTTCCGCAGACCCGGCTATACCGTGGAGGTAGGTTCGGGAGAAAATCCACTACCTTTGGAGCAGTTTGATGAGATCTATCGGGATAACGTGGGCATACTGGTGGTGGCTGCGTTGGGTGGACTGGAATAAGAAAATACCCGACATCGCAAGATGTCGGGTATTTTCTTATTCATTGAAAAGCAACAGTGAATACCAAGTAATAATGTTACCGCCGTAGTAAAACTCAAGGCCCAGGTTTTCCAGCGTGGGGATCACGTTGATGCCATGGCTTTCGATGCAAGGGTGCATCTTCTCAGGGAAACGGCAGGGCTGGCCGTCTAAGTAGGCACAGCGGTCACAGATGGCACAGGCCTCGGTAGAGAGCACATAAGGTTCCACACCCTGGGCACGCATCAGGTCACGTACTTCGTTGGTAACAGCCTCGTGGTCGCCGCGGGTGGCAAGACCGGCTTCAATATCCGCAACGTCTTCCACTTCTACAATCGTACCGATCAGAAGGCACTGAGTGTAGCTGCGGCATTTTTTCTCACATTCGGACACCTCACCCACGCCGGGAGGGCAGGCCCAGGTTTGTCCGTACATAGGACACTCTGCTTGACAGATATGGCGGATGCGGGGGGAAAATTCCAAACCCATAGGGTCGATATACGTATAGATGTACAGCGGCAGTTGGGACAGCTGTTCGTCCAAAAGAGCTCTATCGATCATAGCAGTTCCTCCAAAATACGCTTGCAGCCTTCTTCAATATCCAGCCAGGTCTGGGTGAAATCACCGGTGTACCAGGGGTCAGCTACGTTGCGGGATAAAAACTGCTGGAATTTTGTTTCACCGGGGAACAGACGGGCAAGATAGCGGGCATTGGAAGAATCCATATAGTAAATATAATCATAGTGGTCCACATCGGCACGGGAGATTTGGCGGGCACGATGACCGTCGCAGCGGATGCCGTGAGAAGCAAGCTCCCGCCGGGCAGGAGGATAGACGGGGTTGCCCAGCTCTTCCCGGCTGACGGCTACAGAGTCGATGACAAACCGGTCAGCGACGCCGGCATTTTTGACCATATCCTTTAAAACAAACTCCGCCATCGGACTGCGGCAAATATTGCCGTGGCAAACAAATAAGATTTTAACCATCTTATGAATCTCCTTAAAAGTACCGGATTTCTTCTTAAATCCTTGTATTTATGCCTCTTCCACCGCCTAAATGTTAGGGGCGATTTTCGTATCTTCTCAAATCTTCTCGTTTCTTCTCATGCTTTCTTGGGCAACTTTGGTAAAAACGTTGGTAAAATTGGGGAGTTTACCAACGGTCTATCTGCCGGCTACCCGCAGGAGTTCCTGCTTCGCATCATCGAATTGAACGTGCGTGTAGGTGTTCAGCGTCACGCTGATATCGCTGTGTCCCATGATATACTGCAGCGTCTTGGGATTCATCCCAGACTTAGCCATGTTGGAGCAGAAGGTATGCCGACACACATGGGGTGTGATCTTCGGCAGCTGCACACGGTAGGTCTTGTTGTACTTGGCAACCACATGCTCCATGTACTTCTCCCAGTGGAGCGCCACCATCGGCATGTCGTTCTTGTCAAGGCAGAGGAAACCCGCATGGCCGTCGATCATAGGTTCTTTCCGCGGCTTCTTCCGGTTCTTGATGATCCTGCGGAAGCACATAGCCACCTCGTCGGTCATCGGCACATAGCGCACACCCTTTTCGGTTTTCGGTTCCTGAATCACATACTTCATTTCGCTTGTGCGCTGAAGCTGATGATCCACATGGATCCTGTTCTGGTCGAACTCGATATCCGACATGGTAAGACCGCAAAACTCGGAAATGCGGAGTCCTGTGTGGAACAAGATGTAGAAGGCGTCGTAATACTTGTTGTAGTACTTGTCCTCCTTCACAAAGTTCAAGAAATCCCGTTGCTGTTTTCGGGTGATAGCCTCACGGGTTACAGAATCATTCACAATGACCGATGCCAGTTCAAATCCAAAAGGATTCTTGCGGATCAAGTCATCGTCAACCGCCAACTGAAAGGCAGGTCTCAGCACTCCTCGGATGGAATGAATGGTGCTATAGCTTTTGCCGTCCTTCTGCTGCAGCTTAATCAGCCAAAGCTTTGCGTCCGAAAGCCGAACCTTATCAATGCGAAGCTGACCAAAGGGGTCGTTCTTCAGCATGTTGGTCACGGTCTTATATCCAGCTTTGGTGTTGGGACGAACACCGGTCTTTACCGACAGATATTTCTCCACCAGTTCCAGTACGGTGTAGTTGCCACCTTTGGTCACGATGTGGTCAAAAAGGTCGGCTTGGATCTGCCGTTCTTTTTCCCGCAAAGACAGTTCAGGCTTCTTACCTTTCGGCATCCGGTCATTCTTATCCAGCCGCCAACTGTACACATTATTCTCTTGTCCGTTCTCATCGATATAGCGGTAACGATACCTCCCGTCAGCGCGCTGGTACTCTCCTTCATGGAGAATGCGATTGCGATTATCGCGTCTTCTTTCGCTCATAGCGTCTCCTTTCTTCAAGGAGAGCCAGACTTGCGCAACAATTATAGCACAAATCCGGCTCTCTGTACAGAAAAATGATCAGATGCCGTATAACATTTGCCTTTTTAGGGGTTAAACTGCCGTTGCCTGATCCAAATATTCTTCGAATTTTGCCCGTTTGATCAAAACTCGATTGCCGTTCATAACATAAAAATTCTCATGAGGATGCTCGTCGATCAGTGACCGGAGCTTGTTTTCTCCGATGTGATAATACCCGGCTGCTTCCTCAACGGTCAGCGTGTAACGCCGCCATACCGGGGTAATATTGGTCTTGCAGTTACTGCAGATGTTCTCCATCAAATTCCTCCTGTTTTCCATAAAATTGCATTAATAACTCATGCACGGCAACCTCGATTAGATCCCGGCTTTTCCAGAACATCTCCGCATTGATTGCTTCTCCGGATTTTGTTCTAAGGGCAAGATGCGTAAGGTTGCAGTTGATTTCTCCTAATAGCTTCAGTATTTCAAAATATGCTACTGGAGGAAACTCGTTTGGGCGAATACCGCAACACAGTTTTCGAAGGTAGGTTTGCTGCGGCAGATTGCATTTCTTTCGGTTGGTTTCCAGCGTCTGGTACTCTTCTTCGTTCAGACGCAGGTGGATCTCATGTGGTCTTGTTGTTGATTTTCCCATAGTTATCTCCTCTCGTTTCCGTAAGGGTTTGGGGTTACCCCAAGTGACGCGGAATGTCCGTTGGGACCATTTCGCGATGCTTGCTAAGAAAATGCCGTTGCCATTTCCTTAGAGGCCGTCATGCGAAGGGCAACTCATCGTCGGGGTCGGTTAATACCGCCCATGACGCAAATGACGATTGTGACGATGTTTGGGGGAGCGAGAAGGCAGCGTCATTTTGCTGACGCAGTGACGCAAGGGTCTCGTTCCTCCTTTTGTCGTCATTGCCGTCATCATCGTCATTCAGATTCCAAATCATCAATCTGGCCTGTGCGGTTGGCTTGTGTTCCATAGTAATCCCCAGCGGTTTAAAGACTTCGTTGAAGTGCCTGGTTATAAGCTTGCTGGCTACATTTGCCTTTGTTGCTTCGTGGCCGATAGCGGCAAGCAGTTCCGTTGCCGTACCGGTAAAACGCTTTTCATTCAGCAGGTAATCTGCAATCTGAAAAAGGAATTGCGGTATGCGCTCCCGGCGCAAGGCGGAAGTGTCCAGTGCTTCCGTGACTTCCCATACATTTTTCCGCATGGTCAGCTTCAGCCGCTTTTCCTCGATGTCCCGGCCGGTGATGCTGAGAACTGCATCATTGCCAAAACGATCTTCTTTGCGCAGTACCATACAGGTGTCTGCTACACCTGCAATGCCGGTAGAGCCGGTCATATCGTTGAAGACATTGCTGCCGTCATGCTCCTTGCGGTTGTGGTGAACAAGGAAGATGCAAATGTTGTGGTCGTCGGCGATCTTCTTCAGAGCAGACAGATCTCGATAGTCCTGGGCATAGGCGTTGACCTTGGATGAAACATTGTCCCGGACCATCTGCAGCGTATCGATGAAGAGCAGACCGGTACTGGGTTGGTCTTTTAATGCCAATTTGATCTGTCTTTCCAGCTCAGCACCTAGCTTGCCGCAAGAGAAGCCAAAGTGCAGATTCGTCGGTGGGACATCAATTAGATCCTGCATACGCTGCTGTATTCGCCAATCCTTGTCTTCCAAGGCAAGGTAGATCACATCCGTTTTAGATGTAGGAAGTCCCCACACCGGCTCACCCCGGCTAATCTTCAAGCAGAACCATAGAACCATCCAGCTTTTGCCAATCTTGGAATCGCCGGACAGAATGGCAAGACCGTTGGATAGGATGCCGTCAATCAGCATCCGGGGATGGTCAAGGGGTGTGTAGAACAGTGTTTCTGCGCTGATAAGGTGCAGTTTTTCCATGATACTTGTCCTCCTTTCGCTTTTTGTTTGGTAGTAGCATGGTTGTATTCCTCCAATTTTTGGAGGAATGTAGGCCTTCCTCGTTCCGCTCGGGGGCTTTCCGCAGCGTCGCCGCGCTCGTGCTTTTGGGCAGTCTTGGCACAGTCTGTGGGAGGGCAGGTTATTCAGTTGTCAAGGTGCAGTTGAAAGAAGCTTTCATATATTCGGACATTTGCGGCCCCGAAAGTCAGGGCACCGGTGAAAGGTTTTTGAAAATCCTTTCACTTATTCGGAAGTGAGGAGGGGCAAAAGTCAACCCTGGCTCAGAAACTTTTTTGAAAGTCCCTTCACTAATTCCGACTTTCAGACCCCTTTTTGTAAACCCAGTTTCAGAAGAAACTTCTGAAACCTCTTTAGGTGATGCTTTTGATCATCGCCTGAGGGGGAGTTTCGGTATTAAATTCTGCCGAGGAAAAGTCCTTTCACATATCCGGACATTTGAGGGGGGCAAAGTCAACCCACCTCAAAAAATATTTTTTGAGGTGGTGCTTGTGACCATCACCTCCTGCCGAAAAGCGACTTGCAAAAATACCCTCATATATCCGTAAATAAGGAGGGGTAAAAGGCAACCCCGATAAGAAAAATATTTTCTTCCTCATTTGGTAGGCATCGAAAACCCACAAAACTAAACACCTTTTGAAAAATTAGTTTGGCGGAAATAATCCCTTCATTTACCTACCGCACGCTTTTGCCCCAAAAACGAAACACCCGAAAAGAAAATTTTTCACCTAATGGCAAAAAAGAAAGCCTCCGGCTAAAACCGGAGGCGGCAGACACAAACAAGGACAATTCGTTTTTATCCCACTATACATTGACAACTATCAATGTATATGCTATTATATCGACAAACATCAATAGGAGGTGGCTTGATGGAATTTCACGAAAAGAACATGGTGCTTGTTTTCAAGGCTCTGAGTGATGAAAACCGGATTCGGATTTTGAAGCTCCTTCACAACGGAGAAATGTGTGCCTGCAAGCTGCTGGATGCGCTGAACATCAGTCAACCGACCCTGTCCCATCATATGAAGATCCTCTGCGATGCCGGAATTGTCAACGGGCGGAAAGAGGGTAAATGGATGCACTACTCCATTTGCAGCGAAAGTTCAGCAGAACTCAGTGTAATGCTCCGTGAGCTTCTAACTGCAGCCAATGTTCCGGATAATTGCTGCTGCAAAGAAAAATAAGCCGTAGGAAGCTACGGCTTTCTCACAACACAACACATTGATATATTTCAATATAAGAATATGAAAGGATGATAACCATGTGGTCATTTATTCAAAATGAAATCCTGGGAATGCAATGGCTGAATCGTTTGATCGGCAGCCTTATAGAAGCCGTTGGTCTTGATCCCACCAGCCGGATCGGCGGCAGCGTTCAGTTTTTCTTCTACGATATAATCAAAATTATGGTACTGTTGGGTGTGCTGATTTTCGTAATCTCCTACATCCAGAGCTATTTTCCACCGGAGCGAACCAAGAAGATCCTAGGCAAATTCCATGGCATCGGTGCTAACTGCGTAGCTGCACTTCTGGGAACTGTAACACCCTTCTGCTCCTGCTCGTCCATTCCGCTGTTTATTGGCTTTACCAGTGCGGGTCTGCCCCTCGGTGTGACCTTCTCTTTCCTGATTTCCTCTCCCATGGTGGACCTGGGAAGTCTGGTGCTGCTGATGAGCATTTTCGGCTGGAAGGTTGCGGTTATCTATGTGGTACTGGGACTGGTGATCGCTGTAGCCGGTGGTACGCTGATCGAAAAGCTCCATCTGGAAAACCAGGTAGAGGAGTTTATCCGCAGAGGTAAGGCCGTGGATGTTCCCCAAGAGGAACTGACCGTCAAAGACCGGATGCAGTACGCCTGGGAACAGGTGGTTTCCACCGCAAAGAAGGTGGCTCCCTATGTGCTGATTGGTGTTGGCATCGGTGCTATCATCCATAACTGGATTCCCGAAGAATTTATCATCCAACTGCTGGGCACCGGAAATCCTCTGGGTGTTGTGATTGCCACCATCGCAGGTGTGCCCATGTATGCGGACATCTTCGGCACCATTCCCATCGCGGAAGCCCTTCTTGCCAAGGGTGCACAGCTGGGTGTCGTTCTCAGCTTTATGATGGGTGTGACGACGCTAAGCGTTCCCTCCATGATCATGCTCCGCAAAGCCATCAAGCCGAAACTGCTGGGTGTCTTTGTTGCCATCTGCACCGTTGGCATTATAATCGTCGGTTATTTCTTCAACGCAATTCAGTTCTTACTGGTATAAAGGAGATATGAAATATGGCAAAGAAATGGTATCCTGTTATCGACATTTTGACCTGCCAGGAATGTGGCTCCTGTGTAGCAAAGTGTACCCACGGTGTCTATGACAAGAGCAAAGCACCCGTTCCGGTGGTGGTGAACCCTGAGGGTTGCATTGACCACTGCCATGGCTGCGGCAATCTGTGTCCTGTTGGTGCCATCGCCTATGTAGGAGATGATACCGGCTGGATTGCTCCCGCACTGCAAAATCAGCCCCAGGCAAAAGAGGAATGCTGCTGTTGCGGCAGTACAAGCAAAGGAAAAAAGGAAATCAAAATCGAGTATCTGTATCTGGATCTGAAAACCTGTGACCGCTGCGTTGGCACGGATGCGGTTTTGGATGAGGTTGTGGAAGCTCTGCGGCCTGCCCTGGAACTGGCCGGGTATCAGCTGAGCTACCGGAAGCAGGAAGTCTACACGGTGGAAATTGCAGCAAGCTACCGTTTCCTTTCCTCTCCCACAATTCTTGTGAATGGACAGGATATTTTTGATACCATCACAGAATCCGATTGCGGCTGCTGCGGAGACATTGCCGGTGTGCAGGTGGATTGCAGAGTCTTTGAACACGATGGCAAGACCTATGAAGTTCCCACCGGAGAGATGCTGGCTGACGCTATCTTGAAAGCAATCTATCATCCCAATGTCTGCACCTGTGGAGAATATCAGCTCCCCGAAAACTTAAAGCGGTTCTTTGCGGGTAAAGAGAAAAAGGCAGCATCTTCCTGCTGCTGCGGTACATCCAATTGTTGTTGATTCAAAAAACGGAGGTAATATATTATGGCACTGTTTAACTTTGGCAAAAAGAAAGAAGTAAAGAAAGAAACCGGTTGCTGCTGCGGCAGCACTGCACCCAAGGCAGAAGAAATCGGCTGTTGCTGTGGCTCTGCGCCCAAGGCAGAGAATACTTGCTGCTGCGGTAAGAACACCATCAAGGTTCTGGGTTCCGGCTGCAAGAACTGCCACGATCTGTATGAAGCATCCAAGACTGCGGTACAGAATCTGGGTCTTGCAATCGAAGTCGAGTATGTGACTGATATGGAGAAGATCATGGAGTATGGCGTTATGAGTATGCCTGCTTTGGTGGTCAATGAGAAGGTAGTTTCCATGGGCAAGGTCCTGAAGGCCACCGATGTAGAGAAACTGCTGCACAAGCTGGGTTTCTGATATGAAGAAAGTAGCTTTTATCTGCGTCCATAATTCCTGCCGCAGTCAGATTGCAGAAGCGTTAGGCAAGAAGCTGGCTTCCGATGTGTTTGAAAGCTATTCTGCCGGTACGGAAACAAAGCCCCAAATCAACCAGGATGCTGTCCGGCTGATGAAGCAGTTGCATGGAATTGACATGGAAGCGACCCAGCACAGCAAGCTCCTGTCCGACATTCCGGAGGTGGAAGTAGTGGTCACCATGGGTTGTAATGTACAATGTCCGTTCCTGCCTTGCTCCCATCGGGAGGATTGGGGATTGGAAGATCCCAGCGGCAAGAGCGACGAAGCATTTCTGGAAACGATCCGCTTAATCGAGGATAAGGTACTGGATCTGCGGAAGCGTCTGGCATAAGAGCGCAAAACACTTGACAGGTGGCTTTTCTGCCATGGTCAGGTGTTTTGCGTTTGAGAATAATCTGATTCAAGAAAATGGCATCGGCATTTTCTTAGCAAGCATCGTGAAATGACTGCACAGTTCACCCAAACTTGGGAATCTCCCAAACCCACCACGTGCAATGTGTGATATAATGACAGCAAAAGCCAGCGAGATGTGCTTATGATAAAAACCGAATCCCGACATGTCGAACAGTTGGTAAAATTTTTGATTTATAGGTGAACATATGGCGAAGCATGTTGCAAATATACTTACCGGTTGTCGTATTCTCGGCAGTATTTTATTGCTGTTTTTCCCTGCATTTTCCTTGGCATTTTATATCGTATATCTCTTCTGCGGTTTTACTGATATGATAGACGGCATCGTTGCCAGAAAAACAAACAGCACCAGTCAGTTTGGAAGTCAGCTGGACACGATTGCCGATCTTATTTTTGTGGTGGCAGCTATGATCAAGCTGTTGCCGGCGATCCATCTTCCGGGGTGGTTGTGGATATGGGGCGGCGCGATAGCCGTTATTAAGCTTGCCAATATTGTTTTGGGATTTGTTCGCAGAAAGAAACTGGTGGCGTTGCATACCGTATTAAATAAAACCACGGGGTTTGTATTATTCATATTGCCGTTGACTTTCACCTTTGTTAAGCCAACCTACACCGTTTTGGTGATATGTTGTTTGGCAACAATTTCGGCAATGCAAGAAGCAATCTGTGTTACTAAAGCGTAGGATATTATTTATTAAGCTTTATTCTAGCTGCCATTTTCGCTCTACCGCAGGTTTATTCTCCTCACTAAACCGCTGGTAGGTGTGATTTCTTCCCAGGTTTCTATATACTGAATGCGAAAGGAGGCACCTTATGGACCAGATTAAAATCGGAAGATTTATTGCTGCGTGCAGAAAAAGGGCAAACCTGACGCAACTGCAGCTTGCAGACAAACTGGGTATCACAGACAAAGCTATATCCAAGTGGGAACGGGGCATCACTATGCCTGATACTTCAATCATGCTTGAACTCTGTGATATTCTTGGCATCAGTGTAAATGAATTATTAAGTGGGGAGAAAATCAATATGGAAAACAGCAGTCAAAAAAACGAGCAGCTTTTGCTTGATATGGCGAAGGAATTAGAAAAGAAAAACAAAACGATTTGGTCTTCTATCTGTGCACTTAGTCTTGTAAGTATGACCGCCCTCATTGCAGGTATCTTTATTGCCGCATTTTTGATTCCTAAAGGAGTGTGGCAGCTTGTTACAATTCTTTGTGTTTGTGTTTTGTTTTTGATACCGTGCTTTTATGCTTTAAAGCTGGAAGTGAGTGTGGGTGCCTATAAGTGCCAAAATTGCGGTTACGAAATTGTGCCAACCTATAAAGAAGTAATGATGGCAATGCACAGAGGATTTACACGTCACTTACTGTGCCCTAAATGCAACAAACGTACTTGGTGCAAGAAAGTGTTGAAAAAGTAAATGATCAATACAGCCGCCTCGGTGGAGGCGGCTGTGACATTTGGGCAAATAAAGTCGAGAAAATCCTTTTGGGATGTTTTATGATTTGGGCGTGAGGTGGTGAAAAAGATGGATGAACGCATTGACGCAGTGCAAAGGATGCAGGATTATATTGAAAACAATCTGGACAAGGATATTTCCATGGCAGATCTTTCCAAAGCCGCCGGGTATTCTCCCTGGTATTCTTACCGGTTGTTTCAGAATTTGCTTTATATGACACCAGCCGTCTATATCCGGCGGCTGCGACTGTCTAAATCTGCGCTTCGGTTGCGGGATGAGAAGGTAAAGATCATTGATGTGGCTTACGATTCCGGTTTTGAAAGTGTTGACGGTTATCAGCGGGCATTTTATAAAGAGTTTGGCTGCAATCCCTATGAGTACTCAGTAAGCCCCATGCCCATCTATCTATTCAAACCTTACGGCGTAAAATATTCGAAACGAAAGGACAGTAAGGAAATGAACGAAGTAAAAAGCGTGTTTGTTCAGATTGTGGAAAAGCCGGCAAGAAAGGTGATCATCAAGCGGGGAAAAACCGCAACGGAATATTTTCAGTATTGCGAAGAGGTGGGCTGCGAT
>JAZNLC010000044.1:0-8569 GCA_045578895.1 Faecousia sp.
CATTGCGGAAACCGCCGACTACGGCATTCTGCGTATGATCGTGGATGATGCGCAAAAGGCTACAGCGGTCCTGATGCAGCACGGCTATCTGCTGTCAATGACACCTGTTCTGGTCGTGGCGGTTCCGGACCGACCCGGCGGCATTGCGCCGGTGCTGGAGACTTTGGCCGAAGGTAATATCGATATCGAATACATGTACTCGCTATTTACCCACATTGAAGGCAAAGCTTACATTGTTTTCCGGGTGGCAGAGACAGAAAAGTTTATCACTTTGCTGGGCAGCCATGGTATTACACCCAGTACCGGGGAAGAACTGGGAATCCAATAATCAGATAAGAGGTATATGACTATGCAGGAAATGAGCAGAAAAAATCAATACTTTACCGATTCTGTGATCCGGCGCATGACCCGCATCTCTTTGGATTGCGGTGCAATTAACCTGGCCCAGGGCTTCCCGGATTTTGATCCGCCCAAGGCCATGCTGGACCGCCTGGCAGAAGTGAGCTACCTGGGTCCCCACCAGTATCCCATTACCATGGGCGCGCCCAATTTCCGCCAGGCCCTGGCCAGAAAATGCGGCCGTTTTATGGGACGCAGTTTGGATCCCGACACCGAGATGGTGGTCACCATCGGCTCCACCGAAGCTATGGTGGATACCATTTTCGCCCTGACCAACCCCGGTGACAAGATCGCCATGTTCTCTCCCTATTTTGAGAATTACCGTGCCCAAACCATTATGGCCCAGTGTGAGCCGGTGTTTATTCCCCTGGTGCCGCCTACGTTCCATTTTGATCCCAATGTGCTGGAAGATGCGTTCAAGCAAGGGTTAAAGGCCATCCTGATCTGTAACCCCTCCAATCCCAGCGGTAAGGTCTTTACTTACGACGAACTGAAAATGATCGCGGATCTGTGTATCAAGTATGATGTGTACGCCATCATGGATGAAGTCTACGAGCACATCATCTACGAAGGCCATAAGCACACCTACATGAACAGCCTGCCCGGTATGTGGGAGCGTACGGTTTCCTGTTCTTCCTTGTCCAAGACTTACTCCATCACCGGCTGGCGTTTGGGCTACGCTATCGCGCCGAAGCATATTATGGACCGCATCAAGCAGTACCATGATTTTAACACCGTCGGCTGCGCGTCTCCGCTGATGGAGGCGGCTGTGGTGGGTTTGGATATGCCCGACAGCTACTACGAGGAATTCGGCGCGCACTATGCCCACATGAAGAAGCTGTTTACAGAGGGTTTGGATCGTATTGGTATTCCTTACACCGATCCCCAGGGCGCTTACTTCGTCCTTGCCGACATTTCTCCGTATCTGAAGAAGGGACAGACGGATGTGGAATTCTGCGAAGAACTGGCCAGGAAAGTGGGTGTCGGTGCGGTGCCCGGTACATCTTTCTTCAGTGAGCCGGGTGTCAATAACATTGTGCGTCTGCACTTTGCCAAGCTGGATTCTACCCTGAACGAAGCTTTGGAGCGCCTGTCCCATATCAAAGAAAAGATGCTTTGAGATGTATTTTATATGCACAAAAAAGTCATCCCGGCGGGGATGACTTTTTTACTGTTTCTTCCGGTTTCTGATTGCCTCTTTGAGCGTTTTTTGCAGTATCGACCAATGACGCTCTGCGATTACAACATGCCGCAATTGTCCGCACTCCTCACAAAGATCCTTTTCCCGACTGAGAACATAACGCCATTTGGAATCGTTGGTTTTGGTGATCTTATTCAAACACGCTAAGCAAAATTCTGCCACAATGAACACTCCTTAAGTAAATTCAGTATACTTAAAACAAGTATACAAATAATAGCGTAGCACAAAATTATCTTAAAATAAACTAAAAATAAGTTTACTTTGAGGTAAATTATGCGAAATAAAAAGAATAAACATCTTGGAATTGAAATTGACCCGGAGCTTCATTACAAACTCCATTATATTGCAAAGTATGAAGGCCGTTCCGGCAATGGGCAGATACTGCATTTGATTCGGCAGTGCGTTCGGGATTTTGAGCGCGAACAAGGAACGATTGTTTGCCCTGCGCAGGAGAACAATCGCGAAAGTGAGGGATAACTTGGGAAAATTCAAGATTCCAGAGAATCCGCCTACTGTGAATAAAACGATTCGTTTTCCTAACGATGTGGTTGAGGCGGTGGAGAATGTAATAAAGGGCAAGGAATGTACATTTTCTGCTTTTGTGATAGCAGCAGTGCGTTCGGCATTGGACGATTTGAAAAACGACTGAGAAAAGGCCACGATTTGTGGTCTTTTTCTTTAGAAATTGATCTTATAAAAAACAGTGGAAAAAAAGAATCGAATATTGTATGATAGAGAAAATTTGAGTGCGACGGCACTTTTTGAGACCAAGGAGGAAAACTTTATGCAAATCGGAACTGTGATCCAAAACTTCCGTGTTACCAATGTGCGGGCCCTGGCGGAGCTGGGCTGCAATCTTTGGGAGATGGAGCATGAGAAAACCGGTGCCCAGTTGATCTGGCTGGACCGGGCAGATGAAAACAAAACCTTCGGTATCGCCTTTAAGACCATTCCCGAAGATTCCACAGGTGTGTTCCATATTTTGGAGCACAGCGTGCTCTGCGGCTCTGACAAGTACCCCGTAAAGGAACCGTTTGTGGAACTGCTGAAGTCTTCTGTCAACACCTTCCTCAATGCTATGACCTACCCTGACAAGACGGTATATCCCATCAGCAGCCGCAATGACAAGGATTTTCTGAACCTGCTGGATGTGTACATGGATGCCGTTCTGCATCCCGCCATCTACAATAAGCCCGAGATCTTCCGCCAGGAAGGCTGGCGTTATGAGCTGCGGGACGGTCAGGCACCGGTGTATCAGGGCGTCGTATTCAATGAAATGAAGGGTGCCTATGCGTCTTCCGATACCGTGCTGGAATACGCAATGAACCGCCTGATGTTCCCGGATAACTGCTACAGCGTGGAATCCGGCGGACATCCCGAGTACATTCCCGACCTGACTTACGAACAGTTTATCGCAAACCATCAGAAGTATTACCATCCTTCCAACAGCCGCATCATGCTCTGCGGCAGTGTAGATATTGAATCCGCACTGGCGCACATCGATGCTTATCTGAAGGATTATGAGCGTCAGAGCGCTGATTTCCCCATTGCCATGCAGCAGCCGGTTGCCTACAAAGAAGAAAAGGTCAGCTACGAGATCGGCACCGAAGAATCTTTGGATGCCAGAACCATCGTTTCCTGCGGCGTAATGCTAGGTAAATTTGATGAGCAGGAAAAGCTGTACGCGGCTGCCGTGCTGAAAGACTACCTGGCAGGCGACAACGATGCTCCCTTGAAGCAGGCGATCCTCAGCGCAGGCCTGGGTCAGGATGTGAAGGTGAATCTCCACGACGGTATCCAGCAGAACTGGATATCCTGGGAGGTTTGGAACACCGATGAAGATAAGGTGGACACCATCAAGCAGACCGTGGAAAAGGTGCTGGCCGACCTGGCTGACAACGGCCTGAATCAGGATAACCTGGAAGCCTGCTTTAACCGTTTCGCTTTCCGCCTGCGCGACCGTGACGGCGGCTGGGCATCCCGCAGCCTCAGCGAAGCGCTGACTACATTGGACAGCTGGCTTTATGGCGGCGATCCTGCCCAGTATCTGCTGTGCGAGGATGTGCTGAATGCTTTGGAAGCCAAGCTGGACACCGACTACTATGCAAAGCTGATCCGGGAACTGTTCCTGGAGAATCCTCACAAGGCCATGGCCATCCTGGTGCCTTCCCAGACTTTGGGCAAGGAAAAGCAGGAGAAGGAAGCAGCACGGGTGGCTGCCGAAAGCGCAGCCTGGACGGAAGCGGACAAGGCCCGGATCACCGAAGAAGGGGAGCGCCTTGCCAAGTGGCAGCAGACTCCCGATAGCGCAGAAGACCTGGCTACCATGCCCATGCTGGCGCTTTCCGATATCGATCCTGTTCCCAAGAAGCTGCCCGTTACCGTTACCGAAAAGAACGGCACACCGGTACTGGTGCATGAAGTTACCAATGGCCTGGTTTATTTGAATCTGTACTTCGATGTATCCGACCTGACCCTGGAAGAACTGCCTGCAGCGACATTCCTGATGGAACTGCTGGGCAAGCTGCCCACTGCCAAGTACACCAGCGCAGAGATCCAAATGCTGACCAAGCAGAAGATCGGTAAGCTGCGCTTTGACGAAAGCGTTTATGACGGTAAGAAGCTGTCTGTGCAGCTGAGCGCTCAGATGGTCTGCCTGGCAAATCAAAAGGAAAACGCGGCGGAACTGCTGTGCCAGATCCTCACAGAGACCTGTTTTGATGATGTGACTCTGCTGAAGAATCTGCTGAATCAGACCATGATGGATCAGCAGATGGTCTTTGTGGGCGCAGGCCATCGGTTTGCTACACTTCGTGCCGGCGCAATGATGACCGGTGCCGGCGCTGCCCAGGAGGCACTGTACGGCAGCACCTTCATCCAGTGGGTCAAGGCCCGCTGTGCCGATGATGACGCTGCGCTGAATGCACTGGCTGCTCAGCTGAAGACGCTGGCAACCAAGGCATTTACAGCCAAGAGAATGACCGTGGGTGTTTCTGATAACGCCGAAGCACTGGCTGAAACTGTGATTGCCGCATTCCCCGCAGGTGATGCCGCCGCGGCAGCAAATTACGCGCCCATGGCAGTTACCCAGGTGGGTCTGCCCATTCCCGCACCCGTTGGCTTTGCCGCCAAGGCATCCAATCTCAAAAACCACGGCGGCAGCTTTACCGGCAGCATCCATGTCCTTGCCAACATCCTGCGCTTCAGCTATCTGTGGAACGAGATCCGCGTCCAGGGCGGTGCTTACGGCTGCGGCTTCAGCGGTACGCCCAACGGTGATATGTATTTCCATACTTACCGTGACCCCCAGCCCGGCCGCTCTTTGGATGTATTTGACAAGGCTGCGGACTTTATCCGCAGTTACTGCGCGCAGACCGAGGATCTGACACCTATGATCCTGGGCGCGTTCGCCGCTGCCGATCCGCTGATGAATACCCAGCGCCAAATCGCAACTGCCGAGACCCGTTACTTTACCGGTACTACTTACGAGGACACCTGCCGCATCAACCGTGAACTGGTGGAAACCACCAAGGAAGAACTGCTGGCGCTGACGGTCACCCTGGAGCAGATCGCCAAGGATAACGCGGTTTGTGTCGTGGCCGGTCAGCCGCTGCTGGATGCCTGCGGCGAAAAGCTGGCTTCCGTCCAGCAGGTGCTGTAATGGTTAAGGAGCTGATCCACGATCCCATTCTGCTGGCCCGCAAGTCAGAGAAAGCAACGAAGGATGATCTGCAAACGGTGCAGGATCTTTTGGAGACCCTGGCTGCCCATAAGGAAACCTGCGTGGGCATGGCGGCCAATATGATCGGTGTGCATAAGTGCATTATTGCTTTTGATAACGGCGGCAGCTTTATGGCAATGCTGAATCCGAAGATCATCAAGCAGGAAGGGCCGTATGAAACGGAAGAATCCTGCCTTTCTCTGCTGGGTGGCCCGCGCAAGACCACAAGGTATCAAAAGATCAAGGTGGAGTATCAAAATGAGCAGCTGCAAACCCGGCTCAAGACCTTCACCGGCTGGACGGCGCAGATCATCCAGCACGAGATCGATCACTGCAACGGAATCTTGATATAACAAACCCTGCGCCGGGGATCCCCGGCGCAGGGTTTTACTGCAAGGCACACGCAAAAGAGCGTTGCGTGTACCGTTATATAGATTAATTATCTTTTGGCGGAAGTGGCGCATATACTGAGCCAATGTAACGCAGTGCTTTTTCTTCCGAATCCAATGAGATGTGGTAGAGTGGCAATTCTGTCATGAAAGTACCTCGATGCAGTGACAGAATGATTCCGTCAGAAACTACTGCCTGCACCCGCAGGGAAACATCGGCATCAGTATGCAGCAATTCTTTGGGAAGTTCCACCGGATACCAATGTTCTCCATCAAACAATTTCATGGTGTGCGACATACCTTCCGTACGGTAGGGAATGGTAGAATAACGAAGCGTCGTCTCGATCATACAATTAGGCAATACCAGGTAACAGTGGCTGTTTTCCAGTTGGGCATCCATCAGCTTGATCTCTTCACCAGTTATTAAATTCACATCATAATAACCATCGTTGCGCCGGAAGCAACGCATAGTGTCGCCCGATATATAACCGCCGGTAAAACCTCCGTCATAAGGTATATTGGAAACATCTAATGTCTTTAGGGTGTCCCCTTCAAAACGGAAAATTTCTCCACTTTGCTTGGATTCGTCCGTACCCAGCAAGGTGCAATAGAAGTATGGGTCACCGAACAGCGCATAATAATACCCCGCCCATCCAAGAGATGCAGTAGAATTCCAATCAGCTTCCACCGAGGGGTACTTTTTTACTCCGTCAGCAGTAACCCGGTAAAAACTCGACACAAGAGATCCATCTTGCATAAAATCCAATGTGCAATAGAGCCATTGTTCTGGACTTAGCAGCGTATTGTAGGTAAAAATTGAAGAAGTTTCCGCTTCTTCCAGTGCATAGGCAAATCGCCAGTCAGCACCATCCACACCCATACTTGCAAGAATGGTAAATGCCGCCTTTGAGGAATATAGGCCTTTTGTACCCGAAGTAGGTTGTATCAATATTCTATCATCTTTTACTAAGAACTCTTTCGCACCAATATATCCGTTACATTCTATATTTTCTAAATGATTGCAATCCGGTGCATTGCACACAATGACCCAATTGCTGAGATCGGTTTTGTCAGCATAATATAAAATGCCGAAGTATGACAAATAGTATCCCAACGCAGTTTCTGCCATAGAATAAAAGGATGTAGCTTCACAGCGCCCTGAATCCCAGGGAAGCGCTTGCAGTTTCTCATAGGAAGCTTCCCCATTTGTAAGCCTTGGCCACTGGTTCCATGTCTGACTTTCGGACATGGAATCTTGTATGGTTTTGCCACAACCGCTGAGCAGTATCAGTAAACTGCACAGAAGCGCCAGTGATCTCAAATATTTATTCATAATCAATACCTTTCCAAGCTTTCTGTTTTTACTTTACAGGATGAATAATGTCTCCGCAGTATTCCAAACGGAGTGTATCGTTCTTCAGCGAAATCTTGTATATTCCTGTAATCCAGCCACTATCATTGTACGCAGCTTCATTTCTAGCTGCAAGTAAAATACAGTCGGACGTGACACCGAGTACATAGAACCAATCTCTCTGTGCAGGATTTCCAAAGTTTTCAGGAAGCGCAACGCTACGCCACATCTCACCGTCAAATACTTCCATTCGGCTTTCTGCTTGTCTTTCGTGATTTCCCTCGAGCAGCGTGGATTCTATGATACAGTTTGGCAGCACGATGGTGCTTGTGCTGTTTTCCAATTGCGCATCCGCAATTTTGATTTCTTCGCCGGTCTTCAAATTAATATCATAGTAACCGTCATTGCTGCGGAAGGAGCGAAGAATATCCCCACTGATATACCCACCAAATGGGGGAATATACTCCGCTTCAAAACGCATAAGAGCTTCCTCTTGAAAACGGTAAAGACGATAACCTGTATCGTTGGCCCAATAAAAGCATGGTTCGCCATACAGCATAAGCGCACTTCCTGGACCAAACATACCGGATTCATTCTTTTCCGGTGTGATATTCTTTACGCCATGTTGATCCAATTGATAAAGGGATGCGTCCTTGTTTCCCTGGGCATCAAAAGTCATGACTCTGCAAATCCATTTTCCGTCCAGGAGGATATGGGATACTGCCCCACCCGTCGTAAGGAGTGCTTCTTCCATAACATAAGCAAGCTTTTTGCCACTTCCATCCATTCCAATACTTACCAGTATTTTCCCCATTTTTGTACTGGAATACAGTTCAGGACTTGTACCTACGTCTTCAGCAAAGTATATTCGTCCGTCTTTTTCCGCAATCCACCCATTACCGATCTGAGAATTACAGCCTGCTGTAGTTATATGGTCACAATCCGGCTCGTTGCATACAACAATCCAATTGCTTAAATTGACCTTATCCGCATAGAACAGGCGGCTCATATCAATCATATAATACCCGTCGGCTGTTTCTATTAGTTTATATCCGGATGTATCCTCTAAACGGTTGGCATCTGCGTTTAGTACCGATAGTTTTTCTGACTCCATGACCCCCCAAACAAGCTGCGGCCATGCTTCCCATTTTTGATTTTCTGCGTCACTATTATCCGTTTGACACCCTGAAAGCAACAGGATAAGTATGCTCAGTAACGCACAATACTTGACAAGTTTATTGTTCATAGCATTTTCTCCCATCTGTGTTTTTTGTTTTCACTTACTAAGACGATTAAGTACGGCAAAATGCAGCATGGTTATTGGAAAATTTTTTTTAGGACAATAAATGATCGTTTAGCGTACTACTCAAGGCCCCCTTGTGAAAGGGGGCTGGCAAAAATCTCTGATTTTTGACTGGGGGATTCCATGCTGCAAAGCAGCATATCGCCCTACGGGCGATGAATCCCTCCACCGCTTACGCGGTCCCCCTCCCTTTGACAAGGGAGGC
>JAZNLC010000045.1:0-4347 GCA_045578895.1 Faecousia sp.
CCGCGTAAGCGGTGGAGGGATTCATCGCCCGTAGGGCGATATGCTGCTTTGCAGCATGGAATCCCCCAGTCAAAAATCAAAGATTTTTGCCAGCCCCCTTTAGGCAAGGGGGCCTTGGTTGGTACGCTAAACGATCATTTATATCACTAATTCATAGTGCCTTGGCTGCGGGCAAAGAGGTCGGCAATGCGGTCACGGAGCGCATTCGCTTCGGGAGTGTCGTCGCTGCCGTGGGCATCGATCCAATCCGAGGAGGCGCTTTGGGCCTGCTTCAGGGTTTCCAAATCGCAGCTTAAGCTTGCTACCCGGAAGGCGGGCAGACCCGATTGCCGGGAACCGAAGAAATCGCCCGGGCCCCGGAGGGCCAGGTCTTCTTCCGCGATCTTAAAACCGTCGGTGGTCTTGCACAGTGCTTTCAAGCGGGCTAGGGTCTGCTCATTCTTGTTATGAGAAGTCAGAATACAGAAGCTCTTTGCCTTGCCGCGGCCTACGCGGCCACGAAGCTGATGCAACTGGGAAAGACCGAACCGGTCGGCATCTTCAATGACCATCAGCGTGGCATTGGGTACATCCACACCCACTTCAATAACGGTGGTGGCTACCAGCACATCCGCTTCACCCCGGGCGAAGGCGGACATGACAGCATCCTTTTCGCTGCCTTTCATCTGTCCATGGAGCAGGGCAATTTTTAAATCAGGGAACACCGTCTGCTGTAAAGTCTGGGCCCAGGTTTCGGCAGCTTTGATGTTCAGCTCTTCCGCCTCTTCCACCGCGGGGCAGACCACATAGCTCTGATGGCCTTCCGCTGCCTGCTTGCGGATAAAGGCGTTGACCCGTGCCCGCATGGATTCTCCCACCAGGAAGGTATCCACCGGTTCCCGTCCGGGGGGCAATTCGTTAATGATGGAAACTTCCAGGTCACCGTACATCAGCAGTGCCAAGGTTCTGGGAATGGGGGTGGCGGACATGACCAACAGGTGGGGGTCGTTGCCCTTGGCGGAAAGCCGTGAGCGCTGGGCAACACCGAACCGGTGCTGCTCGTCGGCGATGACAAGACCCAAATCGGAGAATTTGGTGGTATCCGACAGCAGCGCGTGGGTGCCGATGATCAGATCGGCTTCGCCGCTTTCGATGGCTTCCCGGGCCAATCGTTTTTCTTTGACGGTGAGAGATCCGGTAAGCAGCACGGCGCGGATTCCCAGAGGAGCGAAAAGCTTGCCTATGGATGCGTAATGCTGTTCGGCCAGAATTTCGGTGGGTGCCATCAATGCTGCCTGGTGACCGTTGCGGATACACAGGAACGCCGCGGCAGCCGCAACCATAGTCTTGCCGCTGCCCACATCGCCCTGGATAAGGCGGTTCATAGGTGTGCCCCGCTGCATATCCTTGCGGATCTCTTCAATGGCCCTGCTTTGGGCACCGGTGAGCCGGAAGGGGAGCAGGTCATGGAAGGGAGTCAGGTCGCAGTGGACGTAAGGAGCAATTTTTACCTGACTTCTGGCGGCCCGCATCAGGGCCAGACCCGCCGAGAAAATGAAAAATTCTTCAAAGATCAGCCGCTTTTTTGCCATCTCTGCTTCTTCCATGGTGGTGGGCTCATGGATGGCATAGTAAGCCCGGTCCGCGCCCAAAATGCCGTATTTCTGACGCAGAGCCAGAGGCAGGATCTCTTCGGGAGGATCGCAAATGGAAAGGGCCTGCCGGATGGCTTTTAAGAGGGCGGCATTGGATAATCCCGCCGTCAAAGGATAGATGGGCAGGATCCGCCGGGTAGTTACCGGGGGCGCGTCCAGCGGCTCAAACACCGGAGAGGTCATATTGTAACCGATAAAATCGCCGGATACGGCACCGTAGAAAACATATTCCCTGCCGTACTGGAGCTGCTCGGTGGTGAATTTCTGATTGAAGAAAGTCAGGGTCAGCCGGGCGGTATGGTCGGCCACCTGCACCTTTGTAATATCCAACCCCTTGCGGATATGGGAAGTACGGGGCGTGTTCATGACCATGGCTTTAAAGCAGGCGGGCTGATCCACCTGGAGCTTGTCGATGGTCAGCAGCTTGGTACGGTCTTCATAGCCTCTGGGGAAGTGACAGATCAGATCCCGGAGGGTGAAAATATTCAGCTGTGCCAATTGTTTGGCCTTGGTAGGACCAACACCTTTTAATATGGTTACGGGATCTGTTAATCGCGCCATAACTCCACCTCCCCGAAAGATAATATCATTATATATGGAATTCCATTTCAGTGCAACGGGAGTTTTTTCGCAGAAGAAGCATTGACAGCTGCCGACATACTTTGCGTCTTTCAAGGGTGTCAAAGCGAACTTGTGCGGAAAAAGATCCAATGCGGTCGATGAGAGATTTTTTCGCAGAAGAAGCATTGACGGCTGAAGACATACTTTGTGTATTTCGAAGCCGTCAAAGCGAACTTGTGCGGAAAAAGATCCATCGACAAAAATGAAAAAACTCCTTTCAGGTTCTAAACCCGAAAGGAGATATTTTCAGAGAAATCAGGCCATCTTATTCAGATGCAGGGTCATGCTGCTCTTCTTGCGGGCAGCAGTATTCTTGTGCAGAATACCCTTGTTCACAGCCTTGTCGACAGCCACGACAGCAGCCTTGAGGGCAGCAGCGGCAGCAGCCTGATCACCACCGGCAACGGCGGCCTCAAACTTCTTGACGGCAGTCTTCAGAGCGGACTTGTCGGCCTTGTTCTTCTCGTAAGCGATCTTGGAAGAAATGACATCCTTCTTAGAGGACTTAATGTTGGGCATGTTCACACCTCCTATTCCCCAATTTGGTCCATACAGCTACACATTATAGCGCGGCCTTTTTATAAAATCAATCCCTTTTTGAAAAAAATTTATACTTTTTTGATAGAATTTTCCCGTTAGTCCGTGAAAAGCAAGCAGAAAATGGCAGGAGGTACCTGTCAAGCATTATTTTTGCCGTGAGAAAAGGCGGTATCGTCATTATTTTGCACAGATAAAAAGTAGGGAACTTGTCGATTTGCTGCGAAAAAATTATGTAAACTAAAATGCATAACCGACAGTTTGGCAGCAACTGCAAGGGCCTGTGGAAAAGTCTGTGGACAATGTGGAAAACTATGGGTTTTCAACAGTTATTTCCGTGATTTTGATTTTCCCGGACAGTGCATAACCGAATGCATAAAGCCCGGCAAGGAGGGATTACGGTTGCGTTATGTCATCGTGGTAACCCCGGTGCTTTTTGTCGGAAAAAGCGGAAAAAGTTGTGAAAACTGTCAAACGGTGGGGACACAAATCGGGCATAAGGCGAAACCGGACAATAATTTTTGTGAAAAACCAACAAAATGCAAGCCGGTATGTTTTGACGCGGGCAGGAAATACTTAGACAAAAGAATTCCACAGGAGGTACGCCATGTCCGGAAAGGTAGAGATCTGCGGAGTAAACACGGCCCGGCTGAAAGTATTAACGCAAAAAGAAATGGATTCGTTGCTTTTGAAGGTAAAAGAAGGGGATGAGCAGGCCAGAGAGAAGCTGATCGAAGGGAATCTGCGGTTGGTGCTGTCGGTGATTGCCCGGTTTGAGAAACGGGGAGAGAGTGCTGACGATCTGTTCCAGGTAGGATGTATCGGCCTGATCAAGGCGATCTCCAATTTTGATCCCACCAAGCAGGTAAGATTTTCCACTTATGGGGTACCTATGATCGCGGGAGAGGTGCGGCGCTACCTGAGAGATAACAGCGCTATCCGGGTCTCACGGTCACTGCGGGATGTGGCATACCGGGTACTGCAATGCAAAGAAGCCATGACTACCCGCATCGGGCGGGAGCCGACTTTGGAAGAAATCGCAAAAGAGTTGGAACTGAGTCAGGAAGAAGTCAGCGAGGCGCTGGACGCGGTCTGTGCGCCGGTCAGTCTGTACGATCCCGTGTATTCTGACGGCGGAGATCCGCTGACTGTAATGGATCAGGTTCGTGACACCAAGAATACAGAAGGCAGTTGGATGGAGCATATTGCCCTGAAGGAGGCCTTCAAATCCCTGGGTCCCCGGGAAAAGCAGATCCTTTCCATGCGGTTTTACGACGGAAAGACGCAGATGGAGGTAGCCGGTTTGGTAGGGATCTCTCAGGCCCAGGTGTCCCGGCTGGAGAAAAACGCCATCAGCGCCATGAGAAAAAGCGTTATGGTATCATAGCGCATATAAATGATCGTTTAGCGGCGAGCCGCCGCTGGCATTTCGTGCACGGTGCTGTGCTTATCATTACTTCCCTGAGCCCGCTCGGTATCGTTCCTGCGGCAATTATCGATAGAATTTTTAGAGATTCTCCCTAAAAACCTATCAAAAACCACCGCAAAGACGATA
>JAZNLC010000046.1:0-2618 GCA_045578895.1 Faecousia sp.
TTTCTGCACCGCTTCGACACCCGCTTCCTGCCGGGTGACTACATTGAGAAGCACCATGCTGGAGAACACGCCCAGCATCGCCAGGGCGATCAGCAGGATGCTTCTGCCCACCCGGCGGCACATGGCTAAGAGTGTCACCTGGTGCAAAGATGGGGATTTTCCTTTTTTCATAATTTTCACCGCCTATATCAATTTTTTGTTTTTTCGTTCTATCAGGATGGCAAGGAATATCGATCGTTTTTGTTTGTAGGGGCCGAAGACCACTTCGGCCCTCATGGCTCCCTTGTGTAAAGGGAGCTGGATTTTTCTTCGCATAGCGGAGAAAAGACTGAGGGATTGACAACCCCTCCGAGCAAAATCAAAGATTTTGCCCACCTCCCCTTACACAGGGGAGGCTTTATTTGCGCTTCATTAAGCGGGGGACGGAGATGGGAATGGCAGCCAGCAGGCTGATAAAGCACAGGGCGGCGGCTTCCAGGAGGGTCAGCCACTTAACGGTTTCGATGTCCATGATGATATTGGTTTCAAAGAGTTCCAGGGTGACATACTCAAAGAAATAGACACCCAAGCAAGCACCGCCGAAGACGGCGATCAGGATAATGGGAATCGTCACCATTTCCATCTGCCACCATAGCTTGAAGGGGTGCTGACCCATTCTTCGCATACCGTAGGCCACCGGGATCATTCTCTTGAAATTCAAATAATAGAATAGGATTGCTGTCACAAAGAACACCGCTCCCGCCAAAATAACAAGACGCAAAGCGTTCTGCGACAATGCCCGCAAGCCGGCTGCTGTTGCAGAATAATCCTGCTCAGCATATTCATAATATCCGCCAAAGCCCTGAGATCGCATATATTCTTCGAATTCCTCTGTAGTGCCATTCATCAACACAACACTATTGAGAAGCGGCAAGCCTGGATCTTCGTATTCCTCCGCATTTGGCACGGATGCCTTAGGAACGAAGATGGTGTCTGCATAAAAGTGTGTTGTACCAAGCTCGTACTCAGGGGCAGCATACAACCCCACAATGGTATATTCCTGCTTATAATCAATGCGATTGCTCTCCTGCAACGGATTATGTGCCATAGCAAATTCGCTGACGGTAGCATCCCAGTTTTCGATCTTGGCGGAAGTCAGGAAATAACCGGTGTCGTAATAGTCCAGTTCTATGGTATCTCCCACTTCCAATCCTGCATTTTGGGCATAAGAAACACTGACCACGCAAACATTCTCGCCTTTTACAAACTCCACCGGATCGATGGCGCGGCCTTCCACAACCATAGCCTTACCGGAATTAAAGGCATGCAAATAGTGCGGATCATCTACCAGCATCACCGTGGCGCTCTGCTGATTGATCTCCGCCATAGGGATGATCACATCCCGCCAAACCTGACCCTCTTCGGAATTTAAGAAGTCTTCCAACTCCCCTTCAAATTCCGCGTAAAAAGGCAGGCTGTCTTCGGGCAAGGCGTAATAGAAAGCATCTGTTTCAACAATCTGCCCATACCCATCTTCGGTTATTTTAAGGTCTTGCTTTTTAAAAGTTTTCAAGTCTAATGTAAAGTTCTTTTGTCCAACGCCTTCCTGCGCCTGAATCCCCTGAAGTTGGAAAAGATCATGTGTAGTAAACTCCATTTCCTTATACCTCGAGATGTCTCTTTTCGCCTGACCGGCCTCACTAGTACCGTACTTTCCTTCCCAGTGTTGCCGCAGCATATAAGTATATGTAACTTTTCCGCCTTCCTTCTTTGGCACTTGGACCACCGGCTGCGTGCAGATAAAGCATCGCATAATATACTGCTTATCATTGAGAAATTCCGCTTTCTCGGGATCCGATACGATTCCTATAAAATCTGCACCGGTGAGCAAAACAGCATCTCCCCTGAAGTACCGGGCATATTCCGGGTGCATACTGACGACCTTTTGGACGAGCAGAGACGCAAATGGCATTAGCAAGAAACCGTTATCCCGATCATTATGGATATCCACACCTGCACCAGTAAATAAATCTGATGATTCATCGCGGCATATGACCACTGCCATGCCGTAGCTGTATTTATCAAATATCTCGTTGTACTGCAAACGGTTTTGGGTAGCAGAAGTAAGTCCGTAAATGCCCGTCACATGGGCGCTGAGGATGCCGCTGCGGGCAACAGTCTGGATTTGGGGAGAGCCGTTTGCCACCCCCTCCAAAGCGACAC
The DNA here is from genome assembly GCA_045578895.1 of Faecousia sp. Lineage (GTDB taxonomy): Bacteria > Bacillota > Clostridia > Oscillospirales > Oscillospiraceae > Faecousia. Next base: position 2,203 of record JAZNLC010000046.1, read on the forward strand.
TGCTGTAAAACATGGAGCCGTCGTCCCAAATAATAGAGCCGTCTTCCAGCACTGTGTGATTTTTGTCCACCCAGCCGATCACATTCCCGAGTACATGGCCATCTCGATAGACCCACCCGCTTCCGCCATGGAGTAACAGTTGGGTGTTTTGGTCTTTCATGGTACCAATGGTAGTATACCTTGATTCAATTGCTTCCAGCTGCTGTTTTGTTCCATCGCTGGCGGTATAGCCAATGATGGAAAATGCAACGGAGACCACCAAAAGCAAGGCTGTAATGATGGTAACAAAGCCGCCTCGTAGCTGTTGTCTTCTAAAGTTATTCATGTGGTCACCTCCTGATGGTATTGGGGTAAATGATCGTTTATGCGCCTACCCAAGGCCTCCTTGTGAAAGGGGGCTGGCAAACATTGGAATT
>JAZNLC010000047.1:0-4546 GCA_045578895.1 Faecousia sp.
GGAGTGAATCCTATGACGAAAAACGACCTTTCCGCCCTGGTCGCGGAAATTCTCAAAGACCTGGGACAAGAGCCCCAGGTAAAAGCCAGCAACTATAAACCCACCCAGCCCGTAGGGGCCGATGACCACATCGGCCCGCAAGCCTATCACGACGGCGACTTCGTCCCCGATATCACGCAGTTGGATCTTCGCAAGCTCTATCTGACGGAAAATCCCAAAAACAAGGAAGACTATGCCCGTCTCAAAATGAAGACCCCTGCCCGTTTGGCTTCCGGCAAGGCAGGCCCCCGTTACAAGACATTGACCATGCTCCGCTTCCGGGCAGACCATGCCGCCGCCCAGGACGCGGTATTCTCGGAAGTTCCGGAGGATTTCCCCAAGAATAACAACCTCATCCCCGTCCAAACGGAATGTACAGGCAAGGATGAGTACCTGACCCGCCCGGACAAGGGCCGCCGCTTCGGCCAGTCCCACGCAAAGGTCTTGAAAGAGACCCTGACGCCCAACGCAAAGGTGCAGATCGTAGTGGGCGACGGACTTTCCTCCGCGGCCTGCACGGCCAATGCCATGGACTGCATGGCGGCGATCCGGGACGGGCTGAAAGCCAAAGGCATCGAGGTTGGCGCCACGCCCTTCGTCCGCTACTGCCGGGTAGGCGCGGGAGATGCCATCGGCGACATTACCGGCTGTGAGCTGGTGTGCATGCTGGTAGGCGAGCGCCCGGGTCTTGTCACCGACAAGAGCATGTCCGCCTATATCACCTACAAGCCCCACACCGGTGTGTCGGAATCCAGCCGCACGGTGGTATCCAATATCCATGCCCAGGGCACCCCCGCCGTGGAAGCCGGGGCCCACATTGCTTCGCTCATCGACACCATTTTGAAAAAGAAGGTATCCGGTGTGGGCCTGCACCTGGAGGCCGGGGCATGATCAGAACCAATGTCCTGGCTGTGCGGTATTTAGCCAACGCAAGCGATGCTCTGTGCGAAAAGCTGGGCATTCCCAAAGGCTATCCCAGTTTAGGCCTGCTCACCGCCGACAGCGATGACCCCACCTATATCGCCCTGGACGAAGCCACCAAAGCCGCGGATGTTCATGTTTCCTATACCCACAGCTTTTACGCAGGCGCGGCAAACGCGTCCACCCCCTACGCAGGGGAAGTCATCGGCATTTTGGCGGCAAAGACCCCCGGGGCAGTGAAAAGCGGCATGGAAGCAGCGCTGTCCGCCCTTACCCGCATTGGCTTTGCAGATGTGGGTGTACCCTGCCTTGCCCATACCGTCAGCAGCTGCGGCAGCTTTTTAGCCAAAGAAGCAGGGGTCAAAGAGGGCAGCGCCTTAGCCTACCTCATCGCGCCCCCTTTGGAGAGCATGTACGCCCTGGATGCCGCCTTAAAAGCCGCCGATGTAAAGTTATGTAAACTATACGCACCTCCCACCGAAACCAATTTCGGCGGCGCGCTCCTCACCGGAACCCAATCGGCCTGCTCCGCCTCAGCGGCAGCCTTCTTAACCGCCGTCACCGAAGTGGCACAAAATCCCATCAACTACTAAACGATCGTTTATTGCACCATCCAAGGCCCCCTTGTCTAAAGGGGGCTGGCAAAAATCTTTGATTTTTGACTGGGGGATTCCATGCTGCAAAGCAGCATATCGCCCTGCGGGCGATGAATCCCTCCACCGCTTACGCGGTCCCCCTCCCTTTGACAAGGGAGGCTTTGGGCCGCATAAACGATCCTTTACGAAAGGAGAACCTATGGATCTCGACAAAGACCTGCTCTCCCGCCAGGAAGCGAGAGACCTGCTCAAGCAGGCGGCTGCCGCCCAGAAGCAGCTTGCCGCCATGACCCAGCAGCAGCTTGACACCATTGTCAAAGCCATTGCCGATGCCGTTTACGCCGCTTCCACCGAGCTGGCGGACATGGCCGTCCGGGAGACCGGCTTCGGCAATGTGGAGGACAAAACCACCAAAAACCAATTCGCCTCCCGCCGGGTGTGGGAAGCCGTCAAAGATATGAAAACCGTTGGTGTATTAAAGGCGCATCCCCAGGAAAAGCTATGGGAGATCGGTGTGCCGGTAGGTGTCATCGCCGCCATCATCCCCAGCACCAATCCCACCTCCACCGTCTGCTACAAGGCCATGATCGCCATCAAATCCGGCAATGCCATCGTCTTTTCCCCCCATCCGAAAGCCATCCTTTGCACCATGAAGGCCGCAAAGATCGCCGCCGCGGCAGCGGAAAAAGCCGGTGCTCCCAAGGGAGCGATTGCCTGCCTTTCCATCGCCACATTGGACGGCTGCAAGGAGCTGATGAGCGGAAAAGAAACCAATCTCATTCTCGCCACCGGCGGCCCGGCCATGGTTCGCTCGGCCTACTCTTCCGGCAAACCGGCCATCGGTGTGGGTGCGGGCAACGGCCCGGCCTATATCCACCACAGTGCCGATATCGGCTGCGCCTTAGATTGCATTTTGCGCTCCAAGACCTTCGACTACGGCACGGTCTGCGCCAGTGAGCAGAGCATCATCGTGGAAAAAGACATGGAAAGCGCCGTCCGTACCGAGGGGCAGAAGCGTGGCTTCTACTTCATGAACAAGGACGAAGCGGGCAGCCTCGCAAAGCTCTTGTTCAAGCCCAACGGCACATTGAACCCCGCTATTGTGGGCAAATCCGCCCTAACCCTTGCCGAAATGGCAGGCTTTCCCGTCCCCGCTGCCACCAAAGTGCTGGTTGCCCGGGAGCAGGAGGCAGGCCCCACCCGCCCCTACTCCATGGAAAAGCTCTGTCCCGTGCTGGCCTTTTTCGTCATGGAAAGCGAGGACGCGGTCCTTGCCAAGGCCATCGAAGTGCTGACCCATGAGGGCAGCGGCCACACCTTTGCCATGCACTGCACCGACGAAGCGGTGGTGAAAAAATTTGCCCTGCAGATCCCCGTGTCCCGTTTTCTGGTCAACACCCCCGCAGCCTTAGGCGGCATTGGTGCCAGCACCAATTTATTCCCCGCCCTGACTTTGGGCTGCGGTGCGGTGGGCGGCAGCAGCTCCAGCAACAATATTTCTCCGCTGGATCTGATCAACATCCGCCGGGTAGCCTGGGACGCAGACCGCACTCCCCAACCCAAGCTTAACGAAGACCTCATCGAGCTTTTGACCCTGAAAATTCTGGAGCGCTTAAACTAAATGATCGTTTAGCGGCGAGCCGCCGCTCCCAATTCGCACCAAGACTTCTACTTGTCGTCAATGCCTTGCTTTGCCCGGTATCGTCTTTGCAATGGTTTTCGATAGATTTTTTGGGGAAATCCCCACAAATTCTATCGATAATTGCCGCAGGAACGATACCGAGCGATGCCCAATGGTGTAACGACAAGCACAGCACCGTGCACGAATTGTCAGCGGGCACTGCCCGCATAAATGATCATTTATAGAATTACCACCAAGAAAGGAACTACTGTTATGAACACAAACGCATTGGGAATGATTGAAACAAAAGGCCTGGTCGGTGCCATTGAGGCTGCCGATGCCATGGTCAAATCCGCCAACGTCCAGCTGGTTGGCAAGGAGCAGGTAGGCGGCGGCCTGGTCACCGTCATGGTCCGTGGCGATGTAGGCGCTGTCAAAGCCGCCACCGATGCCGGCGCAGCCGCAGCCGAAAAGGTAGGCGAGCTGGTATCCGTCCATGTCATCGCCCGTCCCCACACTGAGGTGGATAACATCCTGCCCCACGGCCGTCAGACCTCCCAGCCCGCAAAATAATGCTCTACGACGAAAAAGCCGTAAGGGAGAATCTGCGAAACCGTGAGGGGAAACGGGTGTTTATTTTGGGCAAAACCGACACCCTGACCCCCTCCGCCCGGGACTTTCTAAACCGGGAGCGCATTGAGATCCTCCCGCCCGAGGCGGCAAAGCCGGTACGCTGGAAGCTGTTAAGCGGCGGCTTCTGCGAAGACAAGCCGGAAGCCATGACCCACTTAAACGGCGATACCCTGGTGCCCAAGAACCATCCCCGGATCCGCTTCCGGGGCGCTGTGGACACATTGGAAGCGGAGCTTCTGCTCTGCGGTGAAGCCACAGGGGAGATTTTGAATCTTGTCCGGCGGCTGATCCGCTGCGATGTGCTGAATGAGCCGGTGGGCGATATCACGCTATACGGACTTTCGGAAGCGGAGCAGCGAAAGCGCTCCCACTTTCCGCAGGAATATTACGGCATCCCCCATTTCATGCCGGATTTCTCCGATTCTCCCCGGCTGCTTCAGCTCAACCGCGCCCGCTGCGCCGCAAGAGCCGCGGAACTGGCGGCGGTGGAAGCCTTTGTCGACCCCGACGGCATCCCCCTGCGCCCCGATATCCTGCAAGCCATGAACCGCGTCAGCAGTATGCTCTATCTTCTCATGCTCCAGGAAAAATCCCCTAAATGATCGTTTAGCGGTGCAAAGCCTCCCTTGCCTAAAGGGAGGTGGCTGCCCGAAGGGCAGACGGAGGGATAATTGCCCATAGGGCAATATGCCGCAATGCGGCATGAATCCCCCAGTCAAAAATCAAAGATTTTTGC
>JAZNLC010000048.1:0-19458 GCA_045578895.1 Faecousia sp.
TCGCGAACCAGTCCGCAGACTGGTGTGGCGATCCCGTAAATAGAGGGGAATTACTGGTTTTTATATGCGAAAATGTTTGAGATTCCACGGGATTCCCACGCCAGTGTGAACACTGGCTCGGAATGACATCGTTTTTTGACAGTCTGGAAGAACCCCGCCAACCGGCGGGGTTCTTTGTTATTTCTGTGCATTCCGGATCTTCAGCAGCTCCGGCAGGATCAGAATGTTGTTTCTGTCCATCTGCTTGTAGTCCACGCTGCCGCCGGTAATGGCATTTTCCTTTGCCGACAGTTCATCCAGCGCGTCCCAGGAGATCAGGCAGGCATGGGTCTTGCCAATTAAATTCTTACCGATACGGGTTTTTCCCTTGCCGGTGGCTTCCTTTTCCCGCAGATACATCGCTGTACGCTGCGCGTACTCTTCCTCGCCCATGGTCGAGAATCCCATACAGAAGTGGAACGCGTTCCACCGGGCATGCTCCATTTTTCCCAGGTTTTCCATCTGCTCCGGTGTGAAGTCCCAGCGGCCTTCCAGGGCATCTGCCTCCGTCTTTCCCGCGGCTTTCAGCACCGCCGCCTGGAAGTCGGCAAAGGCACGGTTGCTCATGCGGCTGAAATAGTCGCACTCCAGCCAGTCGTTCAGCGCGCCCTTGCTGTAGCTTCCCATGTAATAGCAATTGACCATCATAGCCATCTGATCCAGCTTTTGGGTGGACAGCACATCGGGGTGATAGATCTGATAAGCCTCGCTCTCACCGGTTTTGCCGTCGGTGACCTTAATGCCCCGATTGGAGCACAAATACACCGGGATCTGCCTGCCGTGCTGGAAAATAAAGTCCCGGAGGTCTTCACCGATCTCTTCATTCAGCGTCTCGGAGCCGGTGCAGACCGTAATGTATTTGACATGCTCCAGCCGTTCCTTTAAGTGGTCATACAGCTGGCGGCTGCGGCCGTCATAGGGATGAAAATGCACCTGGTAATGCTTCTCGATCTCCGGGAAGCTGTTGCGGAAATAGCCGTCCTGGTCTTCCATATCCGGGGCGAACACATCCGCCCGGAAGGTACTGCCGGCAAACTGGCCGTTCATGATCAGCTGCCGCAGCACGGTCTGACCCAACCGGCCGAAACCGATCACCAAAGTCTCAAAATTTTCCTTTGCCATGCCTTCTGCATCAAAGGAAATGCTGCTGCAGGGCGGATACCGCAGAGTCAGCAGGCGGGCAGCCAACGCCGGCTCCTGGAATACCGTCACAAAGCCGTAGCCAAACCGCTCTAATCCCACCTGCAGCTTCTTGGCCGCCTCATCTTCCCGGGCATGGATCACCAGGCTCAGCCGTCCGGATTCCACCCCCCGCTGCTGAAACGCTTCCAGCAGCGCGGTCGCGTACTGGATGTTCTTCAGATAATCCCTATGCAGGGCATAGAGTGTGATCTGCCGCCTGCCCTGCTTGACACCCAAGCTCTTGAGGAACTGCGCGTCACCCTTCACAGCCTTCGGGTCTGCCCGCAGCACACCGCCGGACTCAATAATGGATTCCGACAGGGGATTCTCCGCGTCCTCGCTGACATACACCGTCAACGCCTGCAGATCTTCTGTCAGCGCCCGGCCGAATTCCACGGAATCTTCGTTGACACCGTAGATAATATGCAGGTCTTTCTTCTTTTCCAGCCGCACCCGCAGATTCTTCAGCGCGTTGGCGCCAATCAGGGAAACAGCCGCGCTGGATGTGGCATAGACCGCAAGCACATGGGCAAACCAGCACACCAGTTTACATACCCAGTGCTGCAGCAGCGGGACTGTTTCCAGGTCGGCAAAATCCGCTTCACCGATAAACATCCGGCAGACCGCGAACACCATGTGCAGCAATCCTTCCGCCGGAGAGTCGGCGGTGGAAAGATATCCGTAGCCGTAAATAAACAAGCCTCCGGCCAAAGCCAGCCCACCGGCGATCATCGTCAGCCGTTTTGCAAACTTGGGTTCTGCCGTCAGCAGCACCATAACCGCGGTGATAAAACCGCCGAGTACAACCAGGAACGATAACATAGTCCATTCCTCCCGCATTTTTTCCCATTGTACCATAAAAGTCTCCATTCATCAATAACCGCTTGCGCTTTTTATGCCGGTGCCAATTTCAGGAACACGAAAATTACCCTTGCGTGTTGCGCCGGATTATTGTATAATTGTGCTATAGTATGTCGAATTGGAGGCATTATGCCATGAAAGTAAGAAAGAATCTGCTGTGGGTCCTGGTTTTGGTCCTGGTGCTGCTGGCGGGCTGTCAGAACACCCCTGCCGAGCCCACCACCACCGCGCCCACCGTCACGGAACCTCCGGTGGAATTTTTGGCCGTCACCGTAACGGAAGACACCATCGGCCTTCTGGAGCAGTACCCCGCCCTGAAGAAGCTGGACCTCACCGGCAGCACCTGCTATGAGGCCATTGCCCAGTATATGCAGAAGCACCCCAAAGTGGAAGTGCTCTATACCGTCAAGTTGGGCACCGTCACCGTTTCCAATACGGAGACCGCCCTGGTGCTGGATCCCGGCAGCTGTGATTACGATACCCTGGCTGAGAATTTGAAGTATCTGCCCAAGCTGGAGACCGTCAGCCTGCCCAGAACTACCTACACCGCCCAGGAGGTGTTGGCGCTGCAGGGGCTGTATCCCGATGCCGCCTTTGATTTCACCATGATCGTTATGGGTCAGGAGCTGAATAACGAGACCACTGCGCTGAATCTTTCCGTTATGGAGCCTGAGCGTGTAGCGGATATTGCCGGCCGTATCGGTCTGTTCCCCAATATCACCAGCGTGGAGCTGATGGATTCCCACGGGGAAAGCCGGCTGTCTATGGACGATGTGAAGCTGCTGCAGGAAAGCGCCCCCAATGCCCTGTTCCACTACACCTTTGAGCTCTTTGGGAAAACCGTAGCCACCACCGATGAGCGGATCGAGTTTATTAAAGAAGACATCGGCAATGAAGGTGTAGAGGAGCTGAGAAACGCGCTGGATATCCTCCAGGGCTGCCAGTATTTCCTGCTGGACGGCTGCGGCATCGACAACGAGACCATGGCCGCCATCCGGGAGGATTACCGTGACCGGACCAAGATCGTCTGGCGTGTCTGGTTCGGCGTTACCGACCGTTACACCTTCCTCACCGATACCGACACCATTCGCGCCGTCTATAATGTCACCGATGACACCTGCGGCCCCATGAAATACTGCGAGGATGTCAAGTACATGGATCTGGGCCACAACACGGAGCTGACCGACACCTCCTTCATCGCACCCATGACTCAGCTGGAGATCGTGATTCTCTCCGGCAGCCCCATCACCGATCTGACACCCTTTGCTGAGCATGACCAGCTGGTATTTTTGGAGCTGGCCCACTGCGGCTACCTGAAGGATGTCACCCCCCTGGCCACCTGCGACAATCTGGCAAATATCAACCTGAGCTTTACCAAGGTGGACGATATCTCCAGTTTGTACGATCTACCTTTGGAGCAGCTGTGCGCGGTATCCTCCAAGATCATGTGGAAGGATTGGCAGGCGATCATCGACCGGCATCCCGACTGTGCCATCCGCTATGAAGGCACCCAGCCCTACGGCACCGGCTGGCGTTACAAGAAGAGCGGCGCTTATACCGATATTTACGCAAAAGTCCGTGAAGTTTTCAAGCTGGACGAAGTAGATAAGCTCATCGCCGCTGGCAAAAAATAACACATTGCAGCACCCTTCCGGCGGAAGGGTGCTGTTTTTCTTGAAAAGCAAGGCAAGCTGTGCTATACTGTCAGCAATAAAACCAACGGAGGCACACCTATGGGACGGTTGATCGTAATTGAAGGTCTGGACGGAAGCGGCAAGGGTACCCAGGCCAAGCTGCTGTATGAAACCCTTTTGGCCCAGGGCCGCAAGGTCAGGAAAGTATCCTTTCCCGACTATGACAGCAACTCCTCCGCGCTGATCAAAATGTATTTGGCGGGTGAATTCGGCACCGACCCCAGTGCGGTCAATGCCTATGCCGCATCCAGCTTTTTCGCGGTGGACCGGTTTGCCAGCTACAAAAAAGACTGGGGCAAATTCTATGAGGACGGCGGCATCATCATTTCCGACCGCTACACCACTTCCAACGCGGTGCATCAATGCTCCAAGCTCCCCCAGGACCAGTGGGACGCATATTTGCAGTGGCTCTTTGATTTTGAGTACCGGCTTATGGGTATTCCCGCCCCGGACAAAGTCATCTACCTGCAGGTAGATCCCGCTGTCAGCCAAAAGCTGATGACCGGCCGCTATCAGGGGGACGAAAGCAAGAAAGACATCCACGAAAAGGACCGGGCCTACCTGGACCGTTCCCGGTTGGCTGCGGAATACTGCGCCGAAAAGCTTGGCTGGCAGACAGTACACTGCGTTTGCGGCGACAAGATGCGTTCCATCGAAGACATTGCTTCCGAGATTCTGTCTTGCATCCAGTAAAAAGCCACAAGGGGGAACCACGGTTCCCCCTTGTTTTTGTCGCTGCTGCCCCCTTGATTCTTTCGGATAAATGTAGTAAAATCTTCCGTATATACACATTTGTCCACAGAACAAGGAGGGTGTTTATATGCGTGTGGTAATGAAAGTAGGTACTTCCACTTTGGCACATTCCGGCGGCCGGCTGAATATCCGCCGGGTGGAGCTTCTTTGCAAGGTGATCAGTGATATTATGAACGCGGGACACCAGGTGGTGCTGGTCTCCTCCGGTGCCATCGGCATGGGCGTTGGCAAGCTGGGTCTGCCTGGACGGCCCCAGGATATGCCCGGTAAGCAGGCCGCGGCAGCGGTGGGCCAGTGTGAATTGATGTACGCTTACGATAAGCTGTTTTCCCAGTACAGCCATACCGTTGCTCAGCTTCTTCTCACTGCTGAGGATATTTACGATCCCCGGCGCAGCCGCCATGTCCATGATACCCTCACCCGGCTGCTGCAGTGGAATGCCCTGCCCATCATTAATGAAAATGACGCTGTGGCCACCGACGAGATCGGTATTCAAACCACCATCGGAGAAAACGACAGTCTTTCCGCCATCGTAGCAAAGCTGGTGGAAGCGGATCTTCTGATCCTGCTGTCGGATATCGACGGCCTGTACACCGCCGATCCCAAAAAAGATCCCACAGCAAAACTGATCCCCCTGGTGGAAGAGATCACGCCGGAAATTTTGGCACTGGCCGGTGGTGCAGGTTCCGGCCTGGGTACCGGCGGCATGGCTACCAAGCTGAAGGCCGCGCAGATCGCCACCGATGCCGGTGTGGATATGATCATTACCAACGGTGAGACCCCGGAGATCCTATATGACATCTTTGACGGCAAGGCCGTAGGAACGAAATTTACCGGAAGGGGTGTTCCCGTATGACCACAAAAGAACTGCTGATTGCCGCAAAAGCCGCGGCGCCCGTTTTGGCGGCGGCGGATACCCAAACAAAAAATGAGGCGCTGCTGGCCATGGCCGATGCGCTGATACGGCAGACCCCCGCCGTTTTGGCGGCAAACGCGCTGGATCTGAACGCTGCCCAGGGGCATGTATCCCAGGTGATGCTGGACCGGTTGGCATTGAATGAAGAACGCATTCGGGGCATGGCCGAGGGTATCCGGCAGGTGGCTGCATTGCCTGATCCCGTGGGACGGGTGCGCAGCCGGGTAGAGCGTCCCAACGGAATCGTGATCGATAAAGTTGGTATCCCCATGGGTGTTGTGGCTATTATTTATGAGAGCCGGCCCAATGTGACCTCCGATGCGGCTGCTTTGGCTCTGAAATCCGGCAACGCCTGCGTCCTCCGGGGCGGAAAGGAGGCCTTCCGCTCCTCCAATGCCATTGTGGAAGCGATGCAGGCAGGTCTGTCTTCTGTGGGCCTGCCCACAGCGCTGGTACAGTTGGTGCAGGACACCACCCGCCAAAGCGCGAATGAACTGATGACCGCCGTAGGCCTGGTAGATCTGCTGATCCCCCGGGGCGGGGCGGGTCTCATTAAAGCCTGCACGGAAAACGCCAAGGTGCCCTGCATTCAAACCGGCACCGGCATCTGCCACATCTATGTGGATGCCGCCGCTGACCGGGAAAAGGCACTGAATATCATTGAAAACGCCAAAATCAGCCGCCCCTCCGTATGCAATGCCGCGGAGGTCTGTTTGGTGCATGAAGCCATCGCCGGGGAATTCTTACCCAAGCTTCATGAGCGCATCGGTAGCCGGGTGCAGCTGCGGCTGGATGGCCGGGCGCAAAGGATCATCCCAGGCACAGCGGCAGGGGAAGCGGATTTTGATACGGAATTTTTGGATTATATCCTGGCGGTTGCTGTGGTGGACAGCAAGGAGCAGGCTGCTGCCCATATCGCGCCCCATTCCACCGGCCACAGCGAAGCCATCATTACAGAAGACCCGGCAGCTGCGGATTATTTCACCCGGGTCGTAGACAGTGCTGCCGTGTATGTCAACTGCTCCACCCGCTTCACCGACGGCGGCGAATTCGGACTTGGCTGCGAAATGGGCATCTCCACCCAAAAGCTCCACGCCCGGGGCCCCATGGGACTGGAAGAGCTTTGCAGCTACAAATATGTGATACAGGGCAGCGGGCAGATCCGCTGACGGGAGGTTTTTTATGAACACAGCTTTCGGCTTTATAGGCACCGGCAATATGGGCGGTGCGCTGGCAAAGGCCGCGGCCAAGGCCATGGACGGCCACAACATTTTTCTTTCCAACAAGACTCACGCCAAGGCGGAGGCACTGGCGGCCCAGCTGGGCTGCCAGGCGGTTTCCGTGGACACCGTGGCTCAAGCCTGCGGCTACATCTTTTTGGGTGTCAAACCCCAAATGATGGCGGATCTGCTTACCGGGATCGCTCCTGTTTTGGCTGCGCGCACCGATGATTTTGTTTTGGTTTCCATGGCAGCAGGCCTGACTATGGCAGATATTCAGGCCATGGCAGGGGGCGATTATCCGGTGATCCGCATCATGCCCAACACCCCGGTGGCCGTGGGCAAGGGTGTGATCCTGTACGATGCCACGGAAAATGTATCCCCGGAAGCGCTGCGCACTTTCCGGGAGGGCATGCGCTTTGGCGGTCTTTTGGATCCTCTGCCGGAAAAGCTCATCGACGCGGGCAGCGCGGTGGCCGGCTGCGGTCCTGCCTTTGCGGCGCTGTTTATGGAAGCTTTGGCTGACGGCGGTGTCGCCTGCGGCCTGCCGAGAGCCAAGGCCATGGAATATGCCGCCCAAATGCTGTTGGGCACAGCGGCGCTTGCTTTGGAAAGCGGGCGGCACCCGGCACAAATGAAGGATGCGGTATGCTCCCCCGGCGGCTCCACCATTGCCGGTGTCCGGGCACTGGAGCAGGGCGGTTTCCGGGCCGCTGCCATGAACGCGGTGGAAGCCGCTTTCCACCGTAACAAAGAACTGGGAAAATAAAGCAAAACGCGCGCTGCCGGTGCAGCGCGCGCTATTCTTTTTTATCGGGCCTGCATTTCCACACCGCCCTGGGGACGGATGGAAAGCACATGGCAGGCGCCTTCACCCAGCACACCGTCGATGCCCTTGCGGAAGTCCTCCAAAATCGCAAAGGGAACAAAGGCCTGAACGGTACCGGCAAAGCCGCCGCCGTGAACACGGTAAGCGCCCTTCCCCTGCAGGAAATGCTCGCACATCGCCAAAGCCAGCGCCACATCCTGGTGCTCCTTATAGCCGGCGGGAATCACATTTTGCAGGTACATGTAAGAAGAGAAGCCGCTTTCCTTGATGAGCTTGAGGAAGGTATCAAAATCCCCCTGCTCCAAGGCCGCTACCTGCTGAGGTACACGGGCATTTTCCCGGTAGAAGTGGGCGGCACGCAGCACCGCGCGGTCACCGCATTTTTTGCGCAGCTGCGGGATCGCGGCAAAGAAGTCAGCTTCGTCGATTTGCGTCAGCACATCCTTGCCGAAGTGGGCGCAGACGGACTTCATCTCAACGGTAATCGCCGCGTACTCATCGGTCAGGTCCGCATGGTCTGCACCGGAGTCGATGATGCACAGAGTATGGCCGCAGGCAGAGAAGTCAAAGTCCACCGGCCGGATCACGGGGTTTTCCTTGTCAAAGAAGTCAATGGTTACCAGGTTGCCCACAGAGGAAGCCATCTGATCCATCAGTCCGCTGGGCTTGCCGAAGAACACATTCTCCGCATACTGGCCGATCTGTGCCACCTCAGCCTGGGTAGCCTTGGTGTCAAAGAACAGATGGTTGATGATGGTACCGATGAGCACCTCGTAAGCAGCGGAAGAAGAAAGGCCGCTGCCGGGCAGAACGGTAGATTCGCAGTAAGCATCGAAGCCCTTCACCTGGCAGCCCAGCTGTGCGAACCGGGCGGCAACACCGCGGATCAGCGCAGGCGTGGAGTTGACCTCGTTTTCCTTGGGTGTCAGATCCTTGACATTGATCTCACAGCGGGGATACCCCTTGGAGAGGATGCGGATCCGGTCGGTGCCGTTTTCCCTGACAGCTGCCACCGTATCCAAATTCACCGCGGCGGCCAAAACACGGCCACGCTGATGGTCGGTATGGTTGCCGCCGATCTCGGTACGGCCGGGGGCGGAGAAATACCGCACAGGCTGCCCGCCAAACGCAGCGGCAAAGCCGGCGTCCAAAGCAGCCTTCATTTCGTTGGACATTACAAGGGCAGGTACAGGCATGGTAAACCCCTCCGGTTTTTTTCTTCAGTATAGCATCCGAAAAAGAAAATGTAAAGCAGCGAAAAAGAATTCCATTTTTCAAAAAATGTGTTATAGTTAATGTATTCTATAGACAGAGGCGATGATTATGGCAAATCCCCAGCAGGGCGATCAGCGCAGAACGCTGATGCTGACCCAGCCGGTCTCCCGGGTGATCCCGAAAATGGCGATTCCCACCATCGTGGCTTTTTTGATCACATCCATCTACTCCCTGGCTGATACCTATTTTGTCAGCTCGTTGGGTACCAACGCGACGGCAGCGGTCAGCGTCAACGCGTCACTGGATCAGCTGATCATGATGACCGGCTCTATGCTGGCCATGGGTGCCAACAGCTATATCGCCCGGCTTTTGGGCGAAGGCAATGACAAGCGGGCCAGCCAGGTGCTGTCCACCTCCTTTTTCATTGCCGGCGGCCTGGGCGCGCTGCTGATGATCTTCGGCAGCATCTTTATGACCCCCATGGTGCGGCTGCTGGGCGCCACACCTACCTGTGAAGCCTATGCCATTGACTATGCCTCCTACATTCTCATGGCCGCGCCCTTCATGTCCTGCAATTTCGTAATGAACCAATGCCTGCGCAGCGAGGGCAGCGCCACCCTTTCCATGGTGGGCATGGGCTTCGGCGGCATTTTAAACATTATCCTGGACCCCATCTTCATTTTCACACTGGACATGGGCGTTGCCGGCGCTTCTCTGGCCACTGCCATCTCCAAATGGGTCAGTTTTGCGATTCTGTTTTTCCCCTATGCCACCCGCAGAAGTATGCTGCGGCTGTCCATCAAAAATTTCCGTTTTGATTGGGACATTATCTCCAAGGTGGTCAGCGTCGGTTCTTCTTCTCTGTTCCGCAACGGTCTGGCGGTAGTGGCGGGCATTTTGCTCAACGACCTGGCGGGTAACATTTCCGACTCCGTTCTGGCAGGCATCGGCGTGTGCACCAAGATCATGATGTTCCCCTTCTGCATCATCCTGGGTTTCGGCAACGGCTTTCAGCCGGTAGCCGGTTTCAACTGGGGTGCCAAGCAGTATGACCGGGTCACCGAAAGCTACCGCTTCTCCTCCGTCGTTTCTCTGGTGGGCAGCGCCATTATGGCCGCTGCGGTTGCCATATTTGCCGACCCTATCATTGTTCTCTTTGCCGGTACTGACCTGGAAATGCGGGAAATCGGCAAGCTGTGCATTTGGCTGCAGTGCATCGCCCTGCCCATCCACGCATGGGTAGCCATGGTCAATATGCTCTGCGTGGGCTTGGGCAATGCCAAAGGCGCTATGCTCCTGGCTACCGCCCGGCAGGGCAGTTGCTTCCTGCCGATCCTGTATCCCCTGGCGCTTATCTTCGGTGCCTACGGTATTGCTTCTGTTCAGGCAGCCGCGGATGTGCTGTCCCTGGCCCTGGCGATCCCCATTGCCGTCTCCATGACAAAGAAGATCCGGCAGGCCAAAGCCCTGCAAGCCGTATAATTCCAATCCAACAGTAAAGGAGAGTCTGCGTATGAAGATCATTTTGGATGACCAGCGTTCCTTTCCCGACGGCCCCTACAACTGTGTCCGCACCTATGCCGAGTGTGTGGAGCTGATCCGGCTGTTTCGCAAGATCAGCTTCATCAGCCTGGATTACAACCTTGGCACCGTAAAAACCGGCTACGATGTGCTGGTATATATGGTGGAAAACGACATTGAAGTCAAGCACATCAACATCCACTCCAACCATGTATTGGGCGTACCCAAAATGCGGGAATACGCCTGGGAGCATTTCCCCAATACAAGCGTGACCTTTAATCCTATCGATTAACCAAAAAGAACCGGTCGGGCCCGACCGGTTCTTTTTCTGTTATTTCTTAAATTTCCTGCAAACGATGTAGTACCAAACCGTCACCACCACATAGGTCACCGCGCCGGGGATCAGCAGCCACAGAGGATCTACCTTTTCCACCAAAGCGCTGACAACGGGTGTTGCGATGATGCTGCAGAGGTTGTACAGCACACACCGCCAGGCATTGTAGGAGCCTGCGATCTTGGGATCGATCAAAGGGAACAGCATGGTAGGCACCGCGTTATCGACGATGATGCGGCCTAAGTAAGCAATAAAGAACAAGCTCAAAAAGCCTGCTGTATTGCCCCGGGGCATAAAGATCATAGCGCAGGTCAGCACGCCGCCGATAATGTTAATTGCCCCCACCGACAGCTTCTTTGACAGCAGCAGATACACCACACTGGAAAGCACCGTCGCCACAGCGCAGATCAGAGGGATCTTGGCACGGCCGCTTTCGTCAATATCCATCACCAAAGCAAAAAGTACGATACAGCCGGTAACGCTGAGGGTGATACCCCGCAGGAAATTCGGCACGATCAGCTGCCGGAAGGACTTATCCGCCATGACGATCTTGAACTGCTGCTTCAAGCCCAGCTGCTCTTTTTTGTGGGTAGGCAGCGGATAAATGGTTTTCAGCCGGGAATTAAAGAAGACTGTGATCAGCATCAGCACCAGCGTCAGTGCCATACAGATAAAATAGGGATTGCCGCCGGAATTGGTATCGATCATCCAGGCAAAGAGCCAGCTGAAGGCGATGCCTGCCACACCGGTAAAGGCATTGCCCAAAAAGAGCATGGTACCGTATTTTTCCGCGCCGACGATTTGGTAGTTGATCCGGTAGTCGTAGATGTATTTACACGAATGCAGGGAGATCTGTACAATACTGAACAGGCACACCAGCAGCACCGTCAAATGGCTGCCGATATGAAAATAGGTCAGCGGCAGGTATACCATCGTAATGCCCGCAATGGCCAGTAAAATGCGGGTGCAGTATTTCAGCGGTGTGTCGGTCCGCTCCGAAACGCCGGAGAAGAGCATCATCGCCACCATCTGCACCGCCGACACCAGCGTAGTATAAATGCCTACCAGTGCGGGCGACACCTCCCGGTACAGCAAAAACTGCTGCATGATGGTGCCCCACAGCACCGGTGTAATCGCCACATAAATGGATTCCTTGGATGTAAACAGCGCCACATTGCGGCTTTCTGTTTTTTTCTGTTCCATATCCTCGCACAGCTTTCTGCCCCGGCCCGGGGCATTTTTTAGTCTTTGAATTCCCAGAGGGTCTCCCGGATGATCTCGCTGACTGTGGGATGGGGGAAGATGATCTGCCGGGCGTCGGTAACACGCAGCTGCATCTCGATCATTTCGGCAGCGCCCCAGATCATTTCGCCGGTGTAGGTGCCGATCAGATGCACACCCAGTATCGTACGGCGCTTCTTGTCCACGATCACCTTGCACAGGCCGTCCATGCCTTCATTTTCCGCCACAAAGCGGCCGGCATAGACCATGGGCAGCTTTTTGACCTCATAATCCACGCCCTTGGCCTTGCACTCTTCCTCGGTCTTGCCTACGGAAGCAATTTCCGGCTGGGTGTAGATCACGGAAGGATTGGCGGTGTAGCGCATAAAGTCCTGCTTGCCCAAAATGGTATTGACCGCCACTTCCGCTTCCCGGTAGGCGGTATGGGCCAGCATGTGGTGGCCGTTGACATCGCCGATGGCATAGACACCGGGCACATTGGTGCGGCCCATGGCATCGGTGGTGATGCCGCCGCGGTCGCAGGTGACACCGATATTTTCCAGGCCAAGCCCCTGGAAATTGGCACGGCGGCCGATGGACAGCAGTACCTTATCCGCAGCCACGGCGAGCTTTTCACCCTTGGGGGGCTCTGCCCACACCCTGCCCGGCTCAACGCTGAGGCACTTGTGGCTCAGCAGGAAGGTGATCCCCTTCTTTTCCAGTTCTTTCTGCAGCAGGCTGCTGATCTCCAGGTCGGTAGGACCGGCGATATGGTCCAGCATCTCGATGACGGTGACCTTGCTGCCTACGGTTGCGTAGTAAGCCGCCATTTCCAATCCGATGACACCGCCGCCGATGACCGTGAATTTTTCGGGGATCTCGGTCAGCTCCAGCACTTCCCGGTTGGTCAGCACAAAGCCGCCCAAATTCTCCTTCACACCGGGAATGGGAGGTACTGCGGGAGAAGAGCCGGTGGCAATGATCAGATTTTTACCAATATTGCCGTTGACAGCAAAGCCCTCAGCGGTCTTACCTTCGATTTTGGCTTCTTCCATCTTGACCGTGACACCCGCGCCTTTCATTTTCGCGCGGACACCGCTGACCAGGGTACGCACTACTTTGCGCTTGCGGTTGATAACGGCAGCCTGGTCGATAGCAACCTCTTTGCAACTGACACCAAACACATCGCCGTGGAGGGCATGCTCATAGTGCTTGGCGGAATTCAGCAGGGCTTTGGAGGGAATGCAGCCTTCGTTCAGGCACACGCCACCCAAAGCGTTCTTTTCAAAAAGCAGGGTCTTCAAGCCTGCGTGGGCAGCACGCTCCGCGGCCAAATAGCCGCCGGGACCGCCGCCGATAACGATCACATCAAAAATATTGCTCATAAGCATACTCCTTAAATAGCTTGATTCTTTAACAGTTTATCCAGCGTGCGCTGTTTGATCAGGAACACCGCCAGCACCTCTGCCAGGAATTCCAGGGTCGATACCTGGCCCTGGGTCCAGAGCCGGTTGGTGGTGCATTCGTCAAAGCCCACATAGCCCCGGAATACACCCCGGTCCATAATGGCACAGTGGAGCATACTCTTAATGCCCTGAGGCTCAACGATCTGCCGCACCAGGGGATCCAGATCCGTGACATCGGTGCAGTACAGCACGCCCCGCTCGTCATACACCTCCGGCCAGCCGGGAATATCGGTAATATAGCTGACATTCTGCAGGTTCTCTTTTTCCGGGGTAATGCCCACATTGCACCATTCAAAGGTATTGCTGCAGCAGGTGTTGTCGTCGTTGTTTTCAAAGATATACACACGGCTCACATCAAAATGGGCACCGATGAAGGAGATCAGCTCTTCGATGGTAGCGTCGATATTCCGGCTTTCATAGAGACTGCGGAAAACAAAGCGCAGCAGGGAATCATCGTTCATGGCAGGCTGCTCATCGGAGTCAATGCGGGTACTGGGGTTTTGTGTATTCATCAGTATATCATACTTTTCCTGGGGATTGTAGAGGGCAAACCGGTTTTTTCCTTTGCCCTTGGCATTGTAAAGTGCTTCGTCCGCGCGGCGGAACAGGTCGCCGTAGGAAACACCGTGAGCCGGACACATGGCCGCGCCAATGGACACGGATATCGGAAGATCCGGCATCAAAGCATGGAACTGGCTTCGGAAGGTATCCACCAGCAGCTGGCAGCGCTCCAGCACCATTTCCCTGCTGGGGATGTTGTCCAGGAATACCAGGAATTCATCACCGCCGATTCTGCCGATCACATCCCGGGCACGGAACAGGCTGCGCAGGGTACTGCCCATCTGCGTCAGCACCGCGTCTCCATACATGTGTCCGTGGGTATCGTTGACGGTTTTGAAGTTATCCAGGTCCAGAATCAGCAGGGCGCACAAGGCTCTGCCCTCCCGTTTGGCCAAAAGCTGTTCCACAGCCTGCTGGGCAGAGGCTTTGTTCAGCAGCTTCGTCAGAGAGTCCTGCTGAGCCTGCTGCTTCATTCGCAGCGCGTCGGTTTTCAGCTCGTTGATATCATAGATAATGCCGGTGATGTAAGAGGGTTTCCCCTCCTCGTCAAAGATGGTTGCCACCCGGATCCGGCTCCACAGATAGCGGCCTGCCTTATTGACGATCCGCACATCCAGCACATCGGAGGGTTTTCCGCCCAGCAGCGCATCTACCGTTTTGCGGATCTGCGGCAGATCATCCGGGTGGAACAAAGTACCTCTATCCAGCCGGTTCAGGAAGCCCGCAGGATTTTTGTCATAGCCGAACCGGGTCTTCCATTTTTCGGAGCAGGCAATGGTATCCTTTTTCAGATCCCACTCGAAGACGATGCTCTCAGACTGCTCCATGATCAGCTGATGGCGGAAAATGGTGCTTTCCAGTTCCGCCTGCTTCTGCTTGCATTTGCTGATGTCCGAAAGATTGCAGTATACGGATTCCTTTCCGTCGGCACCCATATGGGCTCTGGCACGGCAGGAGATCCACACGGTGCTGCCGTTTTTGCACTGCAGCCGCAGCTCCGTTTCCAGGATCTTGCTGTGCAGCTCCGGGCTTTGCATCATGGCCGTCAGCACGTCCCGGTCTTCCGGCACTGTCATGGCCGTCAGAGAATTCTCAAAATACTCCGTAATCTCATCGCCCCGGTAGCCGGTCAGAGGAAAAAGCGTATTCACTCCCTGATAAATTGTCAGGCCTCGGTCCGTGCCGCAGCGCAGGATCCCGTTCATCAGGCTGTAGAGTACCGGGTATTCCAGCAGGGGATTCTTCTGCTTCGGTTCCCGGACTTCCCCGCTGCTTTCCTTATGAAATACCGCCAGCAGGATCCGCTGCGAGGGATTTTCCGTATTGACCCGCAGCAGCGTGATCTGGTAAGGATGGTATTTGCCTTCCGGCTGGCTGAACAGGCGGCAGTACAGGGTATGCTTGCGCAGATTTTTTCCGAATATATCCCGGTACAGCAGTTCCCGGATGTTTTCCGCTCCCCCGGTGTCCTCCGGATGGATCCCTTCCTGGAGAAACCTTTCAAAGGCTGTTTCCAGAGAGGCATCCCCCATCATCATAAAATCCGGATTGGGGTTATAGACCACATGGTAGATCCCATTGTCCAGATCCAGCTCCACCACCGTGTCATTGGCATGGTGAAGCAGCGTCTGATACTTCAGTTGGGAGAGCTGCAGCGCGTCCAGGGGATAAAACTGGGGCACAGGCTTGGGCAGGGGCACCTGTATGGCATCGTTTTTGGGAGAGTAACCGTCAGCATACTGCTGCGCCAGGTCAAACAATACCGCCCTGGCCCGTTTGAAGCACTCCAGCAGCTTTGGTGAGAAAGCACCGCACTCGCCGTTGAGGATCATATTAAATGCCGTGGTGTAGGGCAGTGCGTCTTTGTATACCCGTTGGGTTGTCAGTGCGTCAAAAGCATCCGCCAGGCCCACCACCTGGGCGCAGATAGGAATATCGTCCCCGGCCAGTCCTTCCGGATAGCCGCTGCCGTCCCAGCGCTCATGGTGATAGCGGCTGATATTATAGATGTATCGCAGGTAGGTCATATCCCCCATGCCTTCCAGCTGTAATACCAACTGGCTTCCAACCGTGGTATGGGCGCGCATAGCCTCCATTTCCTCCGGGGTAAGCTTTCCCGGCTTGTTCAGGATGGCATCGGGAATGGAGATCTTGCCGATGTCGTGCAATACCGCCGCGCTGGAAATGGTATCGATCAGATCTTCATTCAACGCATATTCCGGGTAGCAGTTCGCCAGCACCTGCAGCAGCACCTGGGTGAACCGGCGGATACGCAGAACATGGTTGCCGGATTCGCTGCTGCGGTGTTCGATGACCGCTGACAGTGTATCCAGCATTGTCTGATTGGCATTGCGGATGGTCTGGTTCTGGTCTTCCACCAGTTTTTCCAAATGCCACCGGTGGGCATACAGGTCCACCAGCACCTGCACCCGGCGCTGGATGGACAATGTGGTATAAGGCTTCAGCACCACATCCGCCGCGCCCAGCAGAAAGGCAAATTCTTCCCGTTCACCGGTGCTGGCAGGCACGATAACCACGATCACCGGGATCTCATTTTCCGTGCCGGGATGGCAGGCTGCTGTCAGGTCTTTCAGTCCCGTTCCGTCACCCAGGGGAATATCCGCCACCACCGCGGCAATGCAGCTGCCGTTCTGATTCACCAGCATAATGCCTTGCTCCAGGCTCTCCGCTTCCAGCAGGTAATAGCCCGACGCAAAAATATCATGCAGCCGTGACCGGTCACTGGTGCTGTCGCCGATCAGCAGCAGGGTGTCTTTCATTCTGGATTTCATAGGAAACCTCCTTCACTTGGGTGCGGCTTTCTGATTACATACATCATAACAGAGAGATTTCGGCAACGCAAGAACTGTTTCTGCCGGGTAATAAAAACAGATTAAAAGAAGGTAAAAAAAGAACGCTGCTTTTAAAAATCTCACCGGTTTTATCACCGGGGCATGGTATAACAGGCGTGTAGAAAGCGAGATTCCGAGAAAGGGGGGCGCTGATGGTAACCAAAGCATACGGCGAGGAGTACCGCACAATCCATGTTTGCGTGGATGGATTCCGGGGCGGTGTTCCCAGCGGACGGCTTTTTAACCCTTCTCTGACCGGTGGAAAAACCTTCCTCAGTCTTTCCCAGTTCCTTCAGGAAGTGGAAAACACTTTGGACGGCATGGCTTTTCCAAAAGCCTACACGGTGCCACGAACCTTCGGTCCAAAGCAGAGATCGGGCGCAGCGCCGCCGAAAGAGGAGCACCATTGCGGTCTGCTGGCAACCTTTTCCCTGCGGATCCTGTTCCGGCAGAATGCAAGCTGGCAAGGCTCCGTCACCTGGTTGGAAGGGAAACAAGAACAAAGCTTTCGCAGTGCGCTGGAGCTGATCTTTCTGATCAACAGCGCCCTCGAATATCAAGAAGCAGCATCCTGAATCACTACACGCAAAAAAGCAAACAAGAAATATCCGATAAGTGGCAAACCATCCGAAAGGGTGGGACGCAAAGCATGCGGGCTACGGCGAAAGCTATGCCGGCGCGGCTGCCGATATTTCGCTTTCCAAAAATGAAAGGAGAACGAAATAATGGCAAAGAGAATTTTTAACAGAAGAATTATGGCACTGGTACTGGTGCTGGTCATGGGCTTCAGCATGTTCCGTGTCACCGCCCAGGCCGCACCTCCCGCAAATAACTGGTCCTACGCTTACTACCTGGGCCAGGAGTATCTGGGCAATGCCGGCGGTGTTGCCGTAAAGCCCGACCCCGTGGGATACGGTTTCCAGGGCGTAATCACCGAACTGACCTTCACCGATGATGCCGGCAAGAGCTGGACCTTTGTATGGAGCAGCGAAGCCAACGGCGAGTGGCGCATCACCGGCAGTCGCGTGTCCGAAGCTACCGCAAAGGCTTGGCCCCAGATCACCCTGGGCAAGACCTACACCGGTTTCTGCAAGGGCACTGCATATACCTTTACCCTGTCCGACGACGGCTCCGCCAAAGAGGATTGGACCTATGCCAGAGACGGCCATGCCAACTGGTTCCGCTACATCCGCTTTATCCGTGCTTACACCGTCAATGTGTTCTATCAGAACGACACCGGCAGCGTGATCTACAACGGTGAGAAGTTTACCGCAGAGGCCCCTCTGACCAACTACTTCCACTTCCTGTACCCCGATGGCGGTATCATTGACGACAGCGAGTTTGAAGACGGCGAGTACACCGAGCCTACCACCTTGATGCCCGAGCAGTATCTGCCTCAGTCCATGAAGGATCTGGGCTATGAGATCAAGTACGCAACCGATGCTCAGGGTAACGATGTGCTGACCTCCGGTGTTACCATCAGCCTGCTGGGTGAGAATGTGCTGAATGTATACTGCACCCTCATTCCCCCCAAGACCGAGCATTACACCGTGATCCACAGCTACTACACCGAAGGAAGCCATGACGGCACCCACAACGGCGGCAGCGTCGAAGTGGAAGAAAGCGCCGACTTCGCCCAGGTGGTAGCGGGTATCATCAAGGAGACCGTCTACAACGGCCACACCTACGACTACATCCGCTACGATGTGGACGCAGCCAACAAGGTCATCACCCTGACCTACAGCCGTCAGCTGCCTACCTACAGCTACACCCTGACCTACAATGCCAACTTCGGCGGGAACGAGACCAAGTCCGACAGTGAAAACATCAGCGGCACCAAGGCAACCTCCCACGCCTTCGGTGTGGATGCCAACACCTTCACCCGGGACCATTACAGCTTTGCAGGCTGGAACACTGCCCCCGACGGCTCCGGCACTGCTTATACCCCCGGTGACACCCTGTCCCTCACCGCTGAGAACAATACCGCTACGCTGTACGCCCAGTGGGTTGAGAATCCCAAGTACAACTACAGCGTTGTCTATCATGCCAACTTCGGCAGCAACCCTTCCAAGGCAGACACCCAGAATGCCACCGGCACCTATGCGGCCGCCCACAGCATTGATGTGGATGACAACAGCTTCCAGCGTGCCAACTACACCTTCATCGGTTGGGCAACCGCACCCAATGGCGACGTGGTCTATCAGCCCGCTGATGTGATCGCCTTCATTGAAGGCGGCCACCAGGATCTGTATGCCAAGTGGATCGAGGACGACAAGTACAGCTACAGCGTGATCTACAACGGCAACGGCGGCACTTTGGCCGGCGGCCTGTCCTACGGCGACAGCGAGAACATCGCTGACACCTATGAAACCATCCACAGCATCACCGTAGACGAAAACACCTTCACTTACAACAACTACACCTTCATCGGCTGGAATACCGAAGCTGATGGCACCGGCACTGCTTTTGCGCCCGATGCCACCATCGTACTGACTCCCGCTTCCAACACCCGCACCCTGTATGCCCAGTGGGAAGAGAATGTAAAGTATGACTACAGCGTGATCTACAACGCCAACTACGGCGATGCCCCCGCCACCCGTACTGACAGCGAAAGCATCAATCAGACCTATGCCGCGGCTTATGAGATCGAAGCGGACGGCAACAGCTTCGTCCGTGACAACTACACCTTCCTGGGTTGGGCAACCGCTCCCAACGGCGAAGTTGTCTATCAGGCTGGCGATCTGCTCTCCTTCACAGAAGGCGGCAGCGAGATCCTCTATGCCAAGTGGCAGGA
>JAZNLC010000049.1:0-3180 GCA_045578895.1 Faecousia sp.
GGTTGCGGTGGATGATTGCCATGCAGGCTTTGAAGAGAATGGGGATATTATGGCTGCGGATGATACCTGTGGAGGCTGGATCATGATCAGCATGCCGGAACTTTCCTATCAGGCTTTTGCGGAAGCCATGGAGAACGGCCGTTTTTATGCAACAAGCGGCCCATTGTTTGAAAAGCTCACCATTGATGAAGAGCGGGATGTACTGATCGTGGCATGTTCTCCTGTGAGCAGATTGATTGTAAAGGGCATCCACACAGTTCGCTCTGCTCGGTTGATTGCTAAAGATGACAGTATTACCTATGCGGAAATTCCTTTGGCACCGATCCGGGATAAAGAACCTTTCCTGCGCTTGGAACTGATGGATTCCCATGGCCGCAGAGCCTATTCCCAACCTTACTGGTTTGACTGATCAGGAAATACGGTAAAGAGGTGTTAGTCAACGGTCACCGTGGAGACTGTCTTTGTGGCGGGAGAATACCCTGCCGGTCCGTTTGCGCAGCAAAGGACTACACAAATGAGACTGCAAAGACTCTTTGCGTGACAAAAGATCAATGCACCGTTATACTGGCGGTGAGGTGATTGCTATGCGTGACATAGGAAAGAACATTAAGCAGCTGCGCCAAATGAAGAATATGACGCAGGATGAATTGGCGGAAAAGCTGTTCGTGACACGGCAGACCGTTTCCAATTACGAGACAGGCAAAAGCAGACCGGATATTGAAATGCTGACCCGAATTGCGGAAACATTGGAAACAGACCCCAATACAGTCCTGTATGGTATTCCACAGCAGGAAAGCAGAAAATGGGAGATTCTCAGATTATGCATTTCCGTAGCTTTACTGGTGATCGCGGTGGTCGGCTATGCTCATTTGGCAGATCTGGCAAGGGAGCTTGCACATTGGCAGTATGATCAACGGCTCAGTATGGCATGTTTAATACTTGCACCGCCGGTGCTGTCGTTCCTCCTTGGCTGGACGGCTATGCAGGCATTAGGTGTCTTTACAAAGCTTTCTCCGCTGAAAGCCCCCTGGTGCAGATGCCTGCGGTGGATCGTGCTGGGAACAACGGTTGTGTATTTGCTGATCATTCTGCCTTTCTTTCTGTCATATGTATTATGGGTGGATATTCCGGACTATCTACCGGATTTTCTGTCATATGCACAGTTTTATGTATTTCACTGGTTGATCGGTTTGCTACCACTGAATGCGATCTTTAAACCCAATGCGTTGATCTTTGGTATCCTTGGCTGCGCTTTGTGGCTGGGCATTCCGCAAAAGAGAAAAGAATAAACTAGAAACGAGATGCGTGAAGCATCTCGTTTCTTTTACATCTGATGTTCTTCGGCGCAATCGTCCAAAACACGGACACCCATTTCTTCCCGGTCAGGCGCTGCGAATTTCTTGATGCTTGTGTGGTCAAATTCCGGGCAGATGCGCTGTTCCGGATCAATGCGGATTTGATCCGTTTTCTTCTTCATGTCATCACCTCCGGGTTAGTTTGCCCAAAGGTTTACTTTCTGATGACCCAAAGATTGCGGATCTGTCCTTCAATATCTTCATATTTCCAAAGTTTTTCGGAGTTGGCATTGCTGTTGGGGTCGTTGATACGAATCATTCCGTTTTCATAACCGGTCATGACGATGTAATGTCCGGTGGTGGTAAAATCTCCGGGACCCATAGCGCAGATGATGGGATTATCTACTTCCAAATTCTTGATAATACGACTTTCCACAAGAGGGATCTCTGTTACATCGAAACCCAGTTTTACGCCGCCTTCGCTGATCAAAGTCCATGAAGAGCCGTTGCCGGGGGAGTAGTAACCGTTTTCTGCGGCAAATTGGATCATCTTATCGGGGGAGAACGCGTCATCCTCTGTTAGATACCAGGCAGCCATGGAAAGACACACCGGACCGCAGGCAGTAAGACCGGCTACACCGCTGCCGTATTTCATATACCCCCACTGCTGATCCCACTGTAAGAACAGCGGTACAGATGTGCTGCCCCGGTATTTCGAAAGATCTACCTGAATGTCCGCGTCCTTTTTGAGGGGGTATTCCAGCACAAAAGTTTCCGTTTCGGAATTACGGTCTAAAAGCGCAATCAGCTCTTCGGGGTATTGATAGAAAGGAATATTGTTATCATCGGCATAGGCTTTTATGATCTTACCGGCAGGAGAAAGGGTGGCGGGATCTATATGGAAGCGCTGATACGCCAGATATCCTCCACAGATCAACGCGAAAATGAAAATCATAGTCGTGAGAATACCCCATAAATGTACTTTGCGTCGTGTATGCATCGGCATGACTCCTTTCTGCTGGCAGCAATTATAACACATCCGATGCGAAAAGTCCTTACGAATTCTTTAAATTTTCCTTAGAAAAAAGCTACTCAGCGGCAATTTCCTATTTGCAAAAATGGGCAGTTATTGTATAATAAACAAAAAATATAGACAAAGAGGTATGCTTATGCCGTTGCCGAAAGAGAAGACAGAAGCCTATATTGCCATTTTGAAAGAAGAATTGCTGGTGGCCATGGGCTGCACAGAACCGATAGCTATTGCCTACGCTGCATCGATTCTGCGCAATACCCTTGGTTGTGTGCCTGAAAGAATCCGTGCCCGGCTCAGCGGCAATATCATTAAAAATGTAAAAAGCGTGATCGTCCCTGCTACCGGCGGCCTGCACGGCATCGAGGCGGCAATTGCTGCCGGTATCGTGGCGGCCTGCCCTGAACGGCAGCTGGAAGTGCTTTCGGTCTTGCGCAAGGAAGATCAGGTGAAGATCGCTGAATTCCTGAACACCTGCAAAATGGGTGTGGAGGAAATGGAATCTCCCCATACCTTCGATTTGGAGCTGATCGCCTGGAACGCAGATGATACGGCCAGTGTCCGGATCATGGGCAATCATACCAATGTAGTTTCAGTGAAAAAGGGTGATAAGGATATTACGCCTGTTTATTGCTGTGGCGTTCAGGAGGAGCAGAGCAATCAGACAGACCGTTCTGTGCTGAATGTTGAGGATATCCTGACCTTTGCCACGGAAACTGATCTGGAACCCATTCGCCCGCTGCTTATGCGGCAGGTGGAAATGAATATGGCTATTGCCCGGGAGGGCCTGAACGGCTGCTACGGTGCATGTATCGGCAAAGTTCTCTATCGTGACGGCGAAGCCAGCCTTCGAGA
>JAZNLC010000050.1:0-2798 GCA_045578895.1 Faecousia sp.
AGGGCAGTGTTGCCCACATAGCCGATCTGCTGACCCATGGTCACGGTGTCCCCGGCCTTGACCATCACCTCGGAAGCCAGGGAAGCGTACTTGGTGATATAGCCGTCCCGGTGGCGGATCACTACGGTCATACCCATGGTGTCATCCTCATAGACGGTGTATACGGTACCTTCCGCCGCGGCGCAGACGTGGCTTCCCTCTTCCGCTGCAATATCCACACCGTTGTGTGTCCGCCAATCCCGGGTAGTGGGATTATAGCCTAAATTATCCATGGCATAGACTACCACGATCTC
This sequence comes from Faecousia sp., assembly GCA_045578895.1. GTDB lineage: Bacteria > Bacillota > Clostridia > Oscillospirales > Oscillospiraceae > Faecousia. The sequence continues at coordinate 294 of JAZNLC010000050.1, forward strand.
GCCCTCAACGGGCGCGGCGGTCTGCAAAGGTTTGCGGGTCACGGTGGGGGAAGGAGCGGTGGTTTCCGTAGGCTGGGTACCGCTCTGCTGTGGCTGTGTCGCCACCACAGGCAGATCCTTTTCCGCGTTGGGAACAGTCTGATCCACGGTGACATTGGGATTGTTCAGCTGGGTATCCTCTTCATTGGCATGGCTGTAATACAAATAGCCGCTGACCCCAATGGCGAGAGCGCACAGGGCCAGGGCTATGTAGTAGCCCTTACCGTTGGTGAATTTTTTGTTGCTCATTTGTAAGCACCTCCGAGAGCAAGTATTGCCAAAGGCCAGGAAAATAAACCCCATTTTGGTAAAAATTTTCTCGTTTCGGCGGCAGGCAAAATGCGCAGGAAAATAAAGGGTCTTTTCCTGGTATTTTTCGTTGACAAAGGGGGGATTTTAGGATATATCTATACTGTGATATTTTATACAGAAACGGGGGAGGATAATGTCCAAAGAACTCATTCGGCTCCAGGATCTCGTTATGGAGTTCGACGGGGAGCGGATACTTGACGGTATCAATCTCTATATTAACGATAAGGAATTCCTCACTTTGCTGGGTCCTTCCGGCTGTGGAAAAACCACAACATTGCGGATCATCGGCGGCTTTTTGAACGCCACATCCGGCAATGTGCTTTTTGACGGCCAAAAGATCAATGATGTGCCGCCTTATAAGCGGCAGATCAATACGGTGTTCCAGCGCTATGCCTTGTTCCCGCATTTGGATGTGTTTGACAACATCGCCTTCGGCTTGAAGGTTGCCAAGCTGCCCAAGGCGGAGATCCAGGAGCGGGTACATGAAATGCTGGGCATCGTTGGCCTGAGGGGCTACGAGCACCGCAATATCGATTCTCTTTCCGGCGGTCAGCAGCAGCGTGTTGCCATCGCCCGGGCGCTGGTCAACCGGCCTAAGGTCCTTTTGCTGGACGAACCCCTGGCCGCGCTGGATCTGCGCCTGCGCAAGGATATGCAGAACGAGCTGAAGCGCATTCAGCAGGCTATGGGCATCACCTTCGTGTATGTTACCCACGACCAGGAAGAGGCACTGTCCATGTCCGATACCGTTGTGGTTATGGACAAGGGACGCATTCAGCAGATCGGCAAACCTGAGGATATTTATAATGAACCCAAGAACGCCTTCGTGGCGGACTTCATCGGCGAGAGTAATATTCTCGACGGTGCGATGCTGGCGGACTATAAGGTCAAATTCTTCGGCCGCACCTTTAAGTGCCTGGATGCGGGCTTTGCCCCCAATGAGCCGGTGGATGTGGTCATCCGTCCCGAGGATATCGACTTTGTGCCCCTGGAAGAGGGCCATCTGACCGGCACCGTTACCAGCGTCACCTTCAAGGGTTTGAACTACGATATCATCGTGGACTTCAAGGGCTTCAAATGGCTGATTCAGACCACCGACTTCCAGCCTGTAGGCGCGACTGTCGGCATCCGGCTGAATCCCGAAGATATCCACATCATGCATAAGAGTGAATATTCCGGTATGTTTGGTGACTACAGTTCGTACTCTGCTGAGTATGACGAGCTTGCGGAGGATGCCGGGGATGAAGAAGAATAAGTCTGTTCTGCTCAGCACACCCTACATTATTTGGATGCTGCTGTTTACCTTGATCCCCCTGGGTGTGGTGGCTTACTATGCCCTCACCGACGCGGCTACCGGCGAATTCACGCTGGACAATATGAATGCCCTGTCCGCTTATTTGCCGGTACTGTGGGAGTCCATTTGCTACGCGCTGATCTCCGCACTGATCTGTCTGCTGCTGGGCTACCCCGTGGCGTATTATATCGCCCACTGCAGCGCGGCGGCACAGAAGTTTTTGTACATGCTGGTAATGCTGCCCATGTGCATGAGCTTTCTGCTGCGCACCCTGGCATGGGTGGGCCTTTTGCAGGACACGGGCTTGATCAACCGCTTTTTGGAGTGGATCGGCATTGGAAAAATGCCTTTGATCCGTACCCCTGCGGCGGTGGTGCTGGGTATGGTATATAACTACCTGCCCTATATGATCCTGCCTCTGTACTCCACCATCGTCAAGATCGACAACCGCCTGATCGAAGCGGCGGAAGACCTCGGCTGCAATGTTTATCAGACCTTTGGCCGTGTGGTGCTGCCTTTGTCCGCACCCGGCATCTTTACCGGCATTACCATGGTCTTTGTGCCTGCGGTGTCCACCTTCTATATTTCCCAAAAGCTGGGCGGTACCGATACGGTGCTCATCGGCGACGTCATCGAGCGTTTGTTTAAGCAGGGTCAAAACCAAAACCTGGGCGCTGCATTGAGCCTGGTGCTGATGGCGCTGGTATTTGTCTGCACCGACATCATGAACCGCTTCGGCGGTGATGACGAGGAAGGCGGTGTGATCGTATGAAACGGGCAAACCGCATTCTTACCATTTTGATGTTCGCGTTCCTCTATATTCCCATGATCGTTTTGATCGTGGCATCCTTCAACACCGG
>JAZNLC010000051.1:0-3285 GCA_045578895.1 Faecousia sp.
GGGCCATCCCGATCCCAGAACCCAGTACAATACCCGCGCGGAAGACGGTCTGTACATCGTCAACTGCCTGAAGAATGTGGTTCCCGAGTCCTCCCCCGCGGGCACCTGCACCCTGTTCTTCACCATGCCTATTTTCGGCAGCGATGTTCCCAAGGATCTGAAGCCGGAGGAGTATAAGAAATACAAGAACCAACTGGCAAAGAAGTACATCGAAGATGCGGAAAAGACCCTGGGCATTTCTATCATGCCTCATATCGAGGAGATCAGCGTGGCGACCCCCGTCACCTTTGCCCGTTATCTGGGTACTCCCGAAGGCACCATTTACGGCTATAAGCTCTCCGGCTGGGATAATCTGATGGCCCGTATTGCAGGCGAGAAGGCTGACTATGCCATCCCCGGTCTGAGCTTCTGCGGCGGCCACTACATCCGCGGCGACGGCTACAGCTGTGCCTACATCATGGGCGATACAGTCGCCAAGAAGGTTGTCAAGAGACTGAAAGGAGGCGCTTAATTATGGCAAGACCCAAGCTGTGGAAACTGAACCCCATGGATTTTACCAAAATGAATCCCACCCGTCAGGCAAAAATCGAAGCGGCTCCCGCTAAGGAATTGCCCACTTTGGACGCTTATGTTCCCAATCAGATTGCCAAGGCACTGCATCCCGGTACCCAGTATGTGAAGGTGGCTGAGGTCGTAGAGCAGAGCGCCGATACCAAGACCTTCTGGCTGGAGGCCAATGTGGCCAAGGGAACGAAGGCGTTGGCATGGTTCAGCGCAGGTCAGTATCTGTCTGTGAATCTGGAGATCGGCAATCTGAAGCTGACCAGACCCTATTCTCTGTCCTCCTCTCCCCGGGAAGCTCTGGCAGGCCGCTACGGCCTCACCATCAAGCGGGTCAAGGACGGCCTTGCCTCCAATTATATTCTGGATAACTGGACTGTGGGTACGGAAGTCACCGTATCTGAGCCTCTGGGCGTATTCACCTATGAGCCTCTGCGGGATGCCAAGACCATCATCGGTATCGCAGGCGGCAGCGGCATTACGCCGTTCCGTAGTCTTGCCAAAGCTATCGCAGACGGCGATGAGGATGCCGAAATGATCCTTCTCTACGGCAGCCGAACCCTGGCAGACGCTGTTTTCCAGGAAGAATTCAAGGCGCTGGAAGGCCCCAAGTTCAAGTTAATCAATGTGCTCAGCCACGAGGAACAGGAAGGATGCGAAAACGGATTTATCACTGCAGACCTTATCAAGAAGTATGCCCCTGCAGGTGAGTACTCCATTTTCCTGTGCGGCCCCCAGGCTATGTATGAATTCGTGGACAAGGAGATCGTTACCCTTGGCCTTCGTAAGAAATTCATCCGCCATGAGCTGTTCGGCGAGTACTTTAACCCCGCCAAGGAAGCGGACTACCCCAAGGATGTGGTGCCCGAAGTTAAGATCACTGTCCGGATTGCCGGCACCGAGCAGACCATCTCTGCCCCTGCCGACACCTCCATCCTCCGCAGCCTGGAAGCAAACGGCATTGCTGCACCTGCCCACTGCCGCAGCGGTGAATGCGGCTGGTGCCACTCCAAACTGGTCAGCGGTGAGGTGTACTGCCCCAAGAGTGTGGACGGCCGCAGAGAGGCGGACTACATTTACGGCTATATCCATCCCTGCTGCAGCTTCCCTTTGAGTGACCTGGTAATCGAAGTTCCTCCTGTTAAGAAGTAACAATCAACCATTCTGGCCTAAAAACCACCCGGCAGAGGTTTCTCTGCCGGGTGATTGTTTATACCGCAACGCTTACTATGTACCGAATTTCTACGCAGTGCCCTTCTTTTACCCGATTATTTCTGACGTAATTTACGGTTCGTGTGGGGCATACGTTCTTCCAAATGCTGGAAGGGCGCGAAGTGCCAGGGAGATGATTCCTTAACGTCAGCTTCTGGAGCGCATTTATAAAATACTGCTTGCAAAGTAAATGCGTGTATTTTATAATGTGGTTGGTGGTTATACCACGCAAAATGAGAAAGGATGTGTTCCTATGGACAAGCAATATGATGTTGTCGTGGTTGGCGCCGGCAACGGCGGCCTGTCTGCGGCAGCTTACCTTGCAAAAGCAGGCAAAAAGGTTCTGGTGCTGGAAAAACACAATCTACCCGGTGGCTGCGCCACAAGTTTTGTAAGAGGCAACTATGAGTTTGAAGCAACCCTGCATGAGATGTGTCAGATGGGCCGCGGTGTGGAAGGCGAACCCAGAGGCGCTGTCCGTGAATTGCTGGACGGTTACGGTTTGGATGTTGAGTGGGTTCCCATTCCCGAGGCATTCTGCGCTGTGGCTACCGACCCTGAGAAGGGCTTCAATGTGGAGATGCCCCTGGGTGTCCAGGAATTCATCGACGAGATGGAGCGCCAGGTTCCCGGCAGCCGGGAGTCTATGACCAATGTGATGGAAATGGCCCGTATGCTGGTGGACGGTGTTGACTGGCTGGGCGCACGGCATAACCATCCCAACCCCCTGCAGAAGGTGGAAATGATCATCAAGTATCATGACCTGATGAAGCTGGTTCCCCAGAGCGTGGAGACTGTGCTGGATCTGCTGGGCGTTCCCGAAAAGGCAAAGAATATTTATGAGTCCTACTGGACTTACATTTCCGCTGATTCCTCCAAGATGTCCTTCGCGGTCTATGCCTATATGACCTATGTTTATCTGACCCATAAGCCCTGGATCGCAAAGCATCGCAGCCATGAGATCGGCCTGGCCTTCGACAAGCGGATCCGGGAAATGGGCGGCGACATTTGGTACAACTGTGAAGTTACCAGGATCGACGTAAAGAACGGCGCTGTTCAGGGCGTGGAACTGGCTTCCGGTCAGTATATTCCCTGTGAGCGTGTGATCTCCAACCTGATGCCCCATGTGGTCTTTGACCGGATGGTGGACCCCAAGGAGGTTCCCGAGTACAGCCGTAAGGAAATGAATGCCCGGAAGATCGCCCAGGCCTGTGTCACGGTCTACCTGGGCCTGGATGCCTCTGCAGAGGAGATCGGCCTGAAGGGCTACGATACCTTTATGCGTGAAGATCCTAATAACCGCAATCAATATGCGTCTTCCAATGCCATCGAGACCCACAAGGATATCACCGTCACTGTGTTGACCAATGCCATCCCCGATGCTGCCGGTGAGGGCAGAGCCTTTATTCAGTTCTCCAAGTTCTACACCGAAGACCCCTTCAAGGATGTGACCGAGGAAGAGTACTTCAAACTGAAGGATAAGATCGCCCGCAGCTGCGTAGAGCGCTATGA
>JAZNLC010000052.1:0-3034 GCA_045578895.1 Faecousia sp.
TCAGCTCATCTTACGCCACGAAGGCATTCACATTGCGCGCCATGACAGTTTAGCAAAATTATTCATGATATTCTGCACCGCTGTCTGCTGGTTTAATCCTTTGGCATGGATCGCGCTTCGTCATTGCAGCGCGGATATGGAACTCAGCTGCGACGAAACCGTTCTTTTAGGAGAGGGCAAAGAGACAAAGCAGCGTTATGCGCAGTTGCTGCTGAAAACCGCAGGCGATGACAGAGGCTTCTCCACATGCCTGTCCGCTTCCGCCAAAACCATGCTCTACCGCCTGAATCAGGTAATAACACCACAGAAAAGAAGCCTGGGCGCATTTGTTGCAGCCATCGCAATGTTCCTGATCCTGAGTACCTTTGGGTTGGTCACTGTTGCCTATAACCCCACAACAGGAAGTTCTCTGCTCTACGGCAACGAAAACTTCTTTTGCGATAACAGTATCATCCATAAAGCCAACGGAGCAAAAACTGAGTATGTATATGACGATTTTTCTCTTCTCCTTGATTATATTTCCGAAATAACCTTCTATCAGCGGAGCGGTACCTATGCATATCCAAATGATGAGGTTTCCATTGTCTTCGCTTCTTATAAAAATGAAGACAAAAGCTATTACGAATCATCTAATGGCATGATTTCAAATGGTGCTTTGGAATTTATCCTGCGAGACCACACGCTCATAACCATCGACTATGCCGACGGCTTGAAGACAAATATCTATTACCACACCGCGGATATCGATTGGGATTATCTGATCAGTCAAGCCGCATCTGTTTCTTAAACTAAAAAAGGAGGATACCTATGCTGATTGTCTTAATCGCTGCCTGCTTACTTCCCTTTATACTGGGATATATTATGGCACGCTTCATTTTGGTACACCAATTGATCAGTATTGCTTTTCTGATCGGGTGGGCGGCTCTTTCCTTTTTGCTGCATGGATATTATAAAAAGCGCACGATCATCATCAGTTTGCACGCCGCCGGTATCATTCTGCTGGCATGCCAGCTGTTCTCTGTCACAAGCAAAGTACCATTTCTTAGTCGCGCTGTACAATTCTATTTTCAGCCCGCACTGCAAATCGGAACACGTCCGTTTTCCCGCTTGTTTTACTTAATATTCGGCCAGAACAATTTGGTGCAAGCGTATTGCACTACGCTGCTGATTATGATCGGTGTGTCTTACCTTGGCTGTATATTCAGGAAAAAGTATAATCATCACGCATAGTATGAAAAGCCGCTCTTTTGAGCGGCTTTTCATGTATTTTTGTTTGACCGGAAAACATACTACATATTTAGAAGTCAGAATCATTCCGTCATCAACAATTTTTTCTTTTCGGGCACGAAAAATCCTAGATATTGGAAATAGTTGTTGAAAGATGCGATCACTTAGTATATAATGTCTATGTTATAGGCTTATAAGTATGCACATGGCATTCCATATCCTGTTCGCACATCAAAACGCTATCATCATGACAGAGGAGAGAAAGAAAATGTCGTACAATTTCATTGCACCTTCTGAATTTTTCAACCCTTCTACCCAGGTCGCGCAATTACGGTTGATTGCTTGCCCCGGTGCTGAAGAATTGACCCAGCTGATCGACGGTCATCTGAAAGCATGGGCAAAGGAAGCTGGTTTTGAAACCGATACTTTCATTATCGATTGCGCATGTCCCCGTTTCCAGAACGGCGATGCCAAGGGTTTGGTAAAAGAGTCTGTACGTGGCGACGATATTTTCTTCGTCTGCGATCCCGGTAACTATAGTGTTACCTATAATCTCTTTGGTCATGAGAATCATATGTCCCCTGATGATCACTTCGCTAACCTGAAGCGTTTGATCCAGGCTGCAGCCGGGCGCAGCCATCGCATGAGTGTCATCATGCCTTCTCTGTACGGCGGCCGACAGCACAGACGCATTGTGCGTGAGTCTTTGGACTGCGCCGTTGCTCTGCAGGAGCTGCAGGCTATGGGTATTACCAATATTATCACCTTCGATGCCCATGACCCCAGATTGATGAATGCGGTTCCTCTCATGAGCTTCGACAATGTCATGCCCACCTATCAGGTGCTGAAAACACTTCTGGCCCATATGCCCGAGCTGGAATTCGATAAGGATCATTTCATGGTCATCAGCCCTGATGAAGGCGCAATCAGCCGTAATATGTATTTTTCCAGCGTCCTGGGCTGCAACCTGGGTATGTTCTACAAGCGCCGTGATTATACCCGCGTTGTCAACGGCCGCAACCCCATAGTTGCCCACGAGTATTTGGGCGAAAGCGTTGATGGTAAGACCGTATTTATTGCGGATGATATCATCGCATCCGGTGAAAGCATGCTGGAAGTCGCTCACGAGCTGAAGAGCCGCGGTGCCAAGCACATCATCTGCAACGCAACATTCCCTCTGTTCACCAGTGGCCTGGCTAAGTTTGACAAGGCAGTTGAAGAAGGTGTTTTGACTGCGGTTTTGGGCACCAACCTGACCTATCGTAAGCCTGAACTGCTGAAGCGTTCCTGGTACTTCGATGTTGATTGCTCCAAGTATACCGCATATTTCGTTGCTGCAATCAACCATGAAATGAGCGTTGGTTCCATCATCGATCCCATCAAGAAGATTGAAGCACTGCTGAACGGCCGCAAATAAGATCAAATAATTCTAATCCTGCCTGTGTATAACACATAGGCAGGATTCTTTTTATGCGACTCTTCTCTTTTTAGTGGAGCCGAGGGGAATCGATTTACATCTGCGCTTTGCGCAGATTGTTGTTTGGCTCCGTCTAGCCGTCGCCAGCAGCGCTCGTCCGCGCTGCATTGCAATAGGTTCGATTCCCCATCATTCCATAAAACAATAGCACGCACCCATAAAAGGTGCGTGCTATTGTTTGGTGGAGCCGAGGGGAATCGAACCCCTGTCCGAAAGCAACTTGGAAAGAACTTCTCCGGGCGCAGTTTGTTATTTACATTCCCTCATCCCGGCGGGAACAAACACTCTACGGGACTCAGTAGCTTCATGATGCATGGTATGGGCAAAGCT
>JAZNLC010000053.1:0-80302 GCA_045578895.1 Faecousia sp.
GGAATGCACTTCTTAATAGCAGCGATGACTTCGTCGGTGATAATGCAGGAATCAAAGAATTCCATACCGCCGGGCAGAACACGGGGAGCGACAGCGTCGATCTCCTCAACAGTCTTAATGACGCCGACTTCGGCATCCTGCAGGATAGCCAGGGTAGCGGTGATAGCTTCGGAGTGAGTGGGCATGGGAATGTCCTTTACGACCTTGTCGCAGCCGGCCTTGGTATGGTTCAGGCGGCCGTCGATGCCGATACGCTCGCACAGACCCTTAGCGGAAACCACACCGGTCTCGGGATCCATCAGCTGGTACTTAAGAGAGGAGCTGCCGGCATTGATGATCAGAATGTTCATTTAAAATTGCCTCCTAAAAATTTTGTTTTCATTTTTCGGGTTTTATGATAATATAACCATAGCTGAAACTATTCTATAATATTTCCCAGGATTTCTCAAGTCCTGTTTTGCAATTTTTCTGAAAAAGGTGGAATTATTTTGAAGATAACCGGCATTATCTGCGAATACAATCCCCTTCACCTGGGTCATAAAAAACAAATCGATCACATTCGCGATGCCAACGGCGAAGACTGCGGTATTGTCTGCCTGATGAGCGGAAACTTCGTGCAGCGTGGCGCACCGGCAATTGTGGATAAAATGTGCCGGGCCAAGGCAGCGATCCTCTGCGGAGCGGACCTGGTTTTAGAGCTTCCCGTTACTTGTGCGCTCTCCTCTGCGGAAGGCTTTGCCGCCGGCGGTGTAAGAATCTTATCCGGTTTTTGCGACAAGCTTTCCTTCGGTGCCGAAACCGCCGATTCTCAGGTATTGTTATCCATAGCGCAGGCACTGCTTAGTGAAGATTTCTCCCGCGTTTTGAGAGAAAAACTGGCTGACGGTGTCTCCTTCCCTTCCGCAAGAGAAGCCGCGCTGGAAGCCATGGGTTATGATGCCACACTTTTAAAAACCCCCAACAACATTCTGGCTGTGGAATACTGCAAAGCGATTCTTGCGCAACGATCCTCTATGGAGCCTATGCCCGTTCTCCGCCAGGGCAGCTATCACGATCATCTGCCGGACCCTGAGAATCCCTCTGCCACTGCCGTTCGTGCTTTGATGGCTGGCAGCAGTGATTGGCGGCACTATGTCCCGCAAGAGGCCACCCAATGTTTTGAAGATGCACCGCTGCATACATTGGCAGCCGGCGAGCGGGCCATTTTGATGCGTCTGCGCACTATGCAGGACGGTGAATTTGAAGCATTGCCTTATGGCAGTGAAGGTCTGTGGCGGAAGTTTATGCACGCATCCCACCAAAAGGCAACGGTAGATGAAATTCTCTGCGCTACCAAATCCAAACGTTATACCCGAACACGGTTGGACCGGATGCTCATGTGCGCGTTTCTCGGCATTACCGAACAGGATATCTCCCAGGAAGCGCCCTATGTACGGGCGTTGGCTTTCAACGACCGGGGACGGGAGATCCTGAAGCGCGGAAGAAATCATATCAGCGTTTTGAACATCGGTCAACCCACGGATCATCCCTATGGAGCTTTGGAAAACCGCTGTGATGATCTGTATGGTCTGTTCTGTGAAGCATCGCCGGAAGCTCCCGGTGCAAACGCCGCCTACCGTGTATATTATCAGGGAGGTACTCTATGAAACGGCGCGTCATTTGGCCCTTTATTCTGGCCATACCGCTTCTGCTGATCGTAGCAGGTATGCTGTATTTTCATTTCCACTATGTCGTATGGAATGACGGGATCTACCCCCGGGATTTAAAAAGCTTAACAGTATCCCGGGAACCTTTGCCGGAAATGATAGGCCTTTCTGAATTTACACAGCTGGAGGAACTGGATCTGCGGAATACGGCTGTTACGGTCGAGCAATACGACCGGATCGCAGAGCAGCTGCCCCATTGCCGTATTCTTTGGCATGTACCTTTTCAGGGCAAACAGCTGCCTTTGGATACACAAGAACTGACCGTATATGGCTGCACCCGGGAAGACATCCCCGCTCTGCAGCATCTGCCGTCACTGGAGCGGCTCATATTGCTCGATTGCGATGACGCAGGCATCATGGAACAGTTGATAACCGCGCTGCCAAATTGCGATATTCTGTCCAAATATACCCTAAGCGGCAACTTGGTAGACTATAATATTCGGTTTTTCAAAAGTTCCAATATCAAAGAAATTACAGATGCTTTGGAGAAGCTTCCGCATATCACTTTGCTGGATGCTACCGATTGTCCCAATTTCACGGCCCTGGCTGCGTTGCAGCGTAAGTATTCCAACTGTAAGATTCTTTACCACGTGCCGCTGGGCGGCATTCTTTGGCGGGAATGCACCACGGATATTTCCGTTGAATCTGCCACAGGTGGGGAACTATCCAAAGCACTGACCGCTTTACCGTTGGTGAAAAGTGTCAGGATCGCGCAGCCGGTCCCGGATCCGGATATTCTCCTGCAGCTTCGGCTGGATTATCCGCATATCGCGTTTGATTACTGCTTTGATCTATTCGGTAAAACCGTAACACCGGACACGGAATCCATCGATCTTTCCGGAATTCCCATTGACGGCGCCGCCGAGATTGTAAAATATCTCCCTCACTTTGATCAGCTAAAAAACATCGATCTGTGTGACTGCGGCATTTCCAACGCAGAGATGGCTGCATTACAGCAGCGGTATCCCGACACAAAATTCGTTTGGAAGGTGCAGATCGGCCATGCCTGGATCCGTACGGATGTCACCTACTTCATGCCCTACCAGCACCGGCTTGTTTTGTACGATCAGCACGTGGATAATCTGAAATACCTGACAGATCTGATCTGCCTGGATATGGGACACATGAAGGTAACCCGCACCGACTACCTGGACTACATGCCCAAGCTGCAGTATTTGCTGATGTGCGGCACGCCCATTACAGATATCTCCGCCTGCGCAAAGATGAAAGATCTGAAATATGTAGAGCTGTTTATTACAGAGATCAAGGATTTTTCCCCACTTTTGGAATGCAAAAACCTGGTGGATCTCAACATCTGCTATACATATCCCGATGATCCGCTGATATTCGGACAGATGACCCAACTGGAGAATCTTTGGTTCCGGGGCATGTCCGATCAAGCGGTCATCACGCAGCTGCGGCAAATGCTTCCCAACACAAAGCTGATGTTCGGCCCAGGATCTTCCACCGGCCGCGGTTGGAGAAGGCTCCCCAATTATTATGCCCAGCGGGATATCCTGCATATGCCCTATATGGAAGAACCGTAATAAATAACTCCCACTCGTCGTTGCGAGTGGGAGTTATTTTATCTTGTTCTTGTGGCGGCAACGCTTTTACGCACCATAGCACGCTTCAGCTTTGCTTCCGCGGCAACCAGATCCGTATTGTTGGCATGCTTATCCGCCAGGATCTTCTGTGCACGCTGGGCAGCCAGATCCGCTCTTTCCAGGTCGATATCTTCGGCCCATTCGAAGGTGGTGGTAACCAATGTCACTTTACCGTTAGACACAGAAAGAATACCACCGATACAGGCTCCGTATCGCTTCTGTCCGTCAATCACGACAGTCGCGCGGCCCATACCCAAAGGTGCGACACAGTTGACATGTCCGGCCAAAACACCCATATCGCCGGTAGTGGTACGAACGATGACCTCTTCGACCATTCCTTCAAATTCCATGCCGTCAGGAGAGACGATCTTCAGTGGAAAGCTTGTCATGCGTTCTCACCCTTCCACTTTTCCACCACTTCATCGATGGAACCCGCATACAGGAAGTAGGATTCGGGGATCTCATCATGCCTGCCCTCTATGATCTCACGGAAGGAGCGGATGGTCTCCTTCAGCGGCACATATTTGCCGGTGTAACCGGTAAACTGCTCCGCAACATGGAAGGGCTGGCTGAGGAAACGCTGGACCTTACGGGCACGGTTGACCGTCAGCTTATCCTCTTCACTCAGTTCATCCATACCCATGATGGCGATGATATCCTGCAGTTCCTTGTAACGCTGCAGAATGCTCTGCACCGCGCGGGCCGTTTCATAATGCTCCATACCCACGACCTCAGGACTGAGGATACGGGAAGTAGAATCCAGAGGATCCACCGCAGGGTAAATACCCAAAGAAGCAATACCACGGTCCAAAACGGTGGTAGCATCCAGGTGAGCAAAGGTGGTTGCGGGAGCGGGGTCCGTCAGGTCATCGGCAGGCACATAAACAGCCTGAACGGAAGTGATAGAGCCGTTCTTGGTAGAAGTAATGCGTTCCTGCAGAGCACCCATTTCCGTTGCCAGTGTAGGCTGATAGCCAACGGCGGAGGGCATACGGCCCAGCAGCGCGGATACCTCAGAACCTGCCTGGGTGAAACGGAAAATATTGTCGATGAACAGAAGCACATCCTGATGCTTCACATCACGGAAATACTCTGCCATGGTAAGGCCACTCAGGCCCACACGCATACGGGCTCCTGGGGGTTCGTTCATCTGGCCGAAGACCATGGCGGTCTTATTGATAACGCCGGACTCGGTCATTTCATTGTACAGGTCATTGCCCTCACGGGTACGCTCACCGACACCGGTAAAGACGGAATAGCCGTTGTGGGCTGTGGCAATGTTGTAGATCAATTCCTGGATCAAAACGGTCTTACCGACACCGGCGCCGCCAAACAGGCCGATCTTACCGCCCTTGGCATAGGGGCAGATCAGGTCGATAACCTTGATGCCGGTTTCCAGGATCTCGGTGGCAGGCTGCTGCTCTTCGTAAGAAGGTGCGCTGCGGTGGATGGGCCACTTTTCCGCAGCTTCCACAGCTTCGCCATTGTCGATAGGCTGACCCAGCAGATTAAACACACGGCCCAGGCAGCCGTCGCCAACGGGCACGCAGATGGGTGCGCCGGTATCCACAGCTTCCGTGCCACGCTGCAGTCCGTCGGTGGAGCTCATAGCGATGCAGCGCACCACATTGTCGCCAATATGCTGGGCAACTTCCGCCACGATGGTGTTGGAGCCATTGGGCACCTCAATAGCGCTCAGCAGTTCCGGCAAGCAGCCATCAGCAAAGCGAATGTCCAGAACCGGACCCACAACCTGGATCACGGTTCCAATATTTTTGGCCATAGGATTCAACTCCTTTGTTATTTCATTAGCAACCTGTAAAAACTCTGTTTTGATGATTTTGGTGAGAGATTTTGTTCTGAATTGAGTTATGGAAAGTTCGAATACTTTGTGTATTGCGGACTTTTCATCAGAAAAAGTTAGGAAAAAATACGGCAAAATCGCAAACAAAGAGTTTTTAGAGGTGCTCTATTAAGAGCCGGCAACGATCTCAGTAATTTCCTGAGTGATTGCTGCCTGGCGAGCCCGGTTGAATTTCAGACTCAGATCCGCGATCATCTCGTCGGCATTTTGCGTAGCGGAGTCCATTGCGGTACGGCGGGCAGCCTGTTCGGCAGCACGGCTCTCGCACAGTGCGCCGTAAATGATACCGCCCAAATATTCCGGTACGATCTTCTCAAATACCTCTACACTGTTGGGCTCGTAGATAATATCCGCGGATACGCTGCCCTCCCGGCCTGTATCATGTCGCAGCAGCGGCAAAAGCCGCAAAGTCGAAGGTGTTTGGGAAAGGACGGAGACAAAATTGGTGTATGCGATGTGGATTTCGTCAACCTGGCCTGTGCGGTATGCCTTGCAAAGCTGATTGGCAAGAGAGAAGCAATCGCCGACAGAAACGGTTTCAGCGGTTTTAAAGGCGGTGGTCATCATTTCCACATTCCGGGAAGTAAAGAAATCCACGGTCTTTTTGCCGATGGGAAGCACAGTCACGTCCTTGTCGGCCATCTCGGAATAAGCAAGCTTTAAAACATTGCTGTTATAGCCGCCTGCCAAGCCACGGTCACCGGCAATGACTACATATACGGACTTTTTGACAGGCCGCTGCGTCAGGTACGGGGAAGAGAAATCCCGGTTAGTATCCACAATATCATTGATGGTCGCGTACAGGATCTCAAAATAAGGGCGGGAATTCAGCACCTGGGCCTGTGCCTTGCGGAGCTTGGATGCCGCGACCATTTCCATGGCCTTGGTGATCTGCTTTGTGGATTCCATGCTCCGGATGCGGGTTTTGATCTCCTTGGCGGAAACGCCAGCCATGGCTGTTCCCCCCTTTTACGCTGCGCTCAGGAACGCTTCCAGCAGTTCCGTCAGCGCAGTTTTCAATCTCTCAGCGGTGTCCGCTTCCAGCTTACCGCTTTTGCGGATGGTCTCCAGTACATCACTGTAGCGGTTGTCCATGAACTCACGCAGGCGCAGCTCAAACTCCGGGATCGCGTCCACGGGAATGTTCTTCAAAAAGCCGCCCGTAACAGCGAAGATGATGCACACCTGGTGGGCAACCTCTACGGGTGCATTGTTCTTCTGCTTCAGCACCGCCACAATCCGCTCACCTAAAGCCAAACGGGCCTTGGTATCGTTATCCAGGTCAGAGCCGAACTGGGCAAAGCTCTGCAGTTCCCGGTACTGAGAGTACAGCAGCTTCAGGCTGCCCGCGACCTTCTTCATGGCCTTGATCTGGGCATCACCGCCGACACGGGAAACAGAAATGCCGGGGTTGACCGCAGGCATGGTAGCTGCGTTGAACAGGTCGGTCTCCAGGAAGATCTGGCCGTCGGTAATGGAGATAACGTTGGTAGGAATGTATGCGGAAACGTCGCCGGCCTGAGTCTCAATAATGGGCAGAGCGGTCAGAGATCCGCCACCCAGTTCATCAGACAGCTGCGCAGCGCGCTCCAACAGACGGGAGTGCAGATAGAAAACGTCGCCGGGGTAAGCCTCGCGTCCGGGAGGACGGCGGATCAGAAGGCTGATGGCACGGTAGGCCACCGCGTGCTTACTCAGATCGTCATAAATCACCAGCACATCCTTGCCCTGGTACATAAAGTGCTCACCAATGGCGCAGCCGGTGTAAGGAGCAATATACTGCATAGGAGCCAGCTCGGAAGCGGTAGCAGAAACGACTACAGTATAGTCCATAGCGCCAGCCATCTCCAGATTATTCACAATCTGAGCAACGGTGGAGCGCTTCTGTCCGATAGCCACATAGATGCAGATCACATCCTTCCCCTTCTGGTTCAGGATAGTATCGGTAGCAATGGTGGACTTACCGGTCTGCCGGTCGCCGATGATCAGCTCACGCTGGCCACGGCCGATGGGGATCATGGCATCGATGGCCTTGATACCCGTCTGCAAAGGACGGCTGACATGCTTTCTTTCAATGATACCGGGTGCAGGGCTCTCAATCGGACGATAGTCCTCTGCTTCGATAGCACCCTTGCCATCAATAGGCTCACCCAGAGCATTCACGACACGGCCGATGAGCCCAGCGCCTACAGGAACGGACACGACTTTGCCGGTACGCTTTACGGTGTCACCCTCCTTGATACCGTTGTCGGTACCCAGGATAACAACAGAGACCGTGTCCTCTTCCAGGTTCTGTGCCATGCCGAAAGAGCCATTGGGGAAAGCGATCAGCTCACCGGCCATACACTTATCCAAGCCCGAGACACGGGCAATACCGTCACCCACCAGGATCACGATGCCGGTCTCGCTGGTTTCCAGCTTGGCTTCGTAATTTTTGATTTGGGCGCGGATGATTTTTGTAATTTCTTCAGGTCTTAATTCCATATTCTACCTACTTTCAAAGTACGGTATTTTTCAGCAGTGCGCCGATGGATGCCAATCGGTTAGCCACGGTGTCATCCACGCGCTTGCCGTCATAGTCCAGGCGGATGCCGCCCAAACAGCCGGGATCGATCCGGTTGTGAAGATCAACGCGCTTACCGGTGACCTTGGCTAATTTCTGCGTCAGTCTGTCCGTTTGATCCGCATTCAGAGCAACCGCTGTTATCGCGCAGACCTCCAGGATACCGTGATCCCGGTTATAAATCCCCCGGTATTCCTTGCAGCAATCGCCAAAATGGCGCATATATCCCTTTTCCGTAAGAATTTTCATAAAATTCAGCACATAGGGATTGACCTTACCGCAGAAGCTGTCATCCAAAATCCGACAGCGCTCTTGCTTGGTAAGATTGGGTGCGGACAGCAGCCGCACAAAATCCTTTTCCTGCGCAAAGCTTTCGCTGAGCACAGACAGTTCTTTTAATACAGGCTCACTGCAGTTTTCATCTTTTGCAAGATCATACAGCGCCTGGGCATAAACAGCAGCAACATTCGTCATGCCTGCTCACCCAATTCATCAATAAAATGATCTACAAGGCTGGCCTGGTCAGCATCGCTGATAACGCGGCCCACGACCTTACCCGCAATGGCCATGGCCATTCCGGCAATCTCGTCCTTGGCATCGTTGATGGCCTTCTTCTTCTCCTGAGCAATGTCAGCGGCAGCCTTGCTGCGAATGGCATCTGCCTCCTGGTTGGCCTGGCGAATGATCTCTTCTTCCCGCTTTTGGCCGCGGGCAACTGCGTCCTTCACCATACGGTCGCTGGTTTCAGAAGCAGCAGAGAGTTTCTGCTGATATTCCGATTCCAGTGCGGCGGCAGAACTTTTGGCCTCGCCGGCGGCATCGTACATATCATTGATTTCCTTCTGCCGGTCCTCGATCATTTTCATCACAGGCTTGTAGAGGAATTTCTTCGCTACAAAGAAAATGGCCAAAGTATTTGCCAGCGTGAACAGGGCATTAAAAAAGTTGACGCCAAGTAATTCTTCAAATGTTCCCACTTACATGGCTCCTTTCTTATGATTTGAGAAAGGACACGCCTTACAGTGCAAACAGAATTAAGAAGGAGATCAGCAAAGAATAGATACCGGTGGTCTCCGCGATTGCACAGCCCATGATCATAGTGGAGCGCAGAGTACCTGCAGCTTCAGGCTGACGGGCCATGCCCTCCAAGGCCTTACCAACCGCATTACCTTCACCGATACCGGGACCGATAGCGCCGATACCCATACACAAACCTGCACCGATTGCCTTACCGGCAATTGCAAAAGCTTCAAGATCCATAATTATTTCCTCCTAAAAGATGTTATATTTCAATTTTAAATGAAAACGGGTTTAGTTTGCCTCTTCCGCAGGGGGAGGGCATGCATTTCCGATATAGACCATGCTCAGCAGGCTGAAAACATATGCCTGTACAAAACCGGAGAACAGATCAAAGTAGCAGGAAAGCACCGCCGGGATGCCAAACTGCAAAAACGGCACATTGGACAGCACTCCCAAAGACTGCAGCAGCCCCAGCAGGCCGATCACACCAAAAACGATGCCAAAGATCCAGCTGGCAGTCTTTTTCTCTTGTCTTCCCCGAATAAACAGGAATACACCAAGGGCCAAAACAATGATCGGCATGACAATCGTGGAAGCCAACAGATTCAGCGCCAAAGCAGAAGCCATTCCCAAAGCTGTGTAGAGAATACTGGTGATGACGCCACCACCGGCCACATTACCAAAATGACGGAATGCCATCGATACGGGTTGGGCAATTTCCGAAATAATATTCATGGGTGTCATCACAACGATCGGCTCCGTAAATCCTTTCAGCCAACCCACAAACCCATTGGTCTTGATGCTGTTATACCAGATGATCGCAGTGGTCATAATGGCCCAGGTCAGCGGCACACTCAGGTCAGCGGTGGTAGACCTCAGGAATCCGGTAAGGCCAATAAAAGAGCCGCAGATAGATGACAGAAAGATCGTCATGATGTAGGGTGTCCAGTGAGCATTGTGCTCGCCCATGGTCTCTACCACCATGCCCCGCATCATCATAACGCCCTTTTCTACCAATACCTGCTTTCCGGAGGGTCTTTTGGAAAGATTCCTCCCCAGTAAGATCATTGCACTGATCAAAATGGCACTGACCACGATCAATGACAGAGTGGTTTGCGTAATATCAATCGCGAATCCGTTCCAAAGGGGAATGGAGAAATAAATATATGCACCGGTTACATTCACATTCATGCTTGCTTTCCTCCTCTCCTTTCAATCAAGTCTGCCACACCTACGATGGGGCGCACAAATACAATAGGCAGCACCAGCGCCAACAGGTTAAACCGCTTTGTCAGCGCACACAGGACCAAAGCAGCAAACAACCCCACCATACGCAGCGTATAGGACATCTGCATAAATGCCTGTCCTCCCTTTATATCCTGCTTGAGGGCCTTTTTTGTAGCAATGTTCGCACAAATGACCATCGACATAAAATAAGCAATACCCAAAATACCGCCGGCGATACCGCCCAGCAGAACAGAAGTATCGTACTTATCCAACAGTGCGAAGATGCCTACCATTAGCGTCACACAAATGGCCTGTCCCAAAGCCATGATGCCGGCTTCTTTCCAAACACTGTATTTTGGAAATTCCATGATTACCTCCCTATTCGTGGTCATTGAAACTTACCGGGGGCGGCGCTTTCTCTTCCTTGCCTTCGGACATCCTGGACATTGCTTTCAAAGATGTCCGCAATCCGTCAATCGCGGAAAAAAGGCCCAATCCGATCCCGACCCAAATAATCCATTGCCCAAAATCAAAACGGTTTCGAAGCCACACTGCCAAAAAAATAAAGCAGGCCGGCGGAACCGCCACTGAAATTCCAAGCTGTGTCAGCCAAACAAGTAAGGATAAATGCTTCATGGTTCCTCCAAAATTGCATACTCCCCATTAAACACTACATGATAGTATATCCCATTACCGCGTTAGATGCAAGTAAATATTTCTACATCTGTTATTTTTTACAAAGGATGTAAAAGATTCATGAAAAAGTCTTTTCATTTTTGCAAAGATATAGTAAACTAACAATTACTTGTATGAAAGGGCGGTGTGGTCTGTGCAGCAGGAACTGGATATTTTACAAGGCACCATCGGTGCTGTGGTATATCAGAATTACGAAAACGGCTATGCTGTCCTGCGGCTGCAGTGCGAAGACGGTCAGACTGTTACGGTAGTCGGCACCATCCCCCGCCCTGCCGTAGGCGAGCGGCTGATGGTTACAGGCAAGTGGAGCAGCCACCAAAGCTACGGCAAACAGTTTGAAGCGGAATTTTTGGAACGGCTGATGCCCCAGACACAATCGGAGATCATCAGTTATCTTTCCTCCCGGACGATCAAGGGTATTGGTCCTGTCACCGCTACCCGGATCGTTCATCATTTCGGTGCGCAAACCCTGCAGATCATGGAGCAGGAACCGGAACGGCTGGCAGAGATTTCAGGCATCTCCCCGGCAAAGGCAAAAGCCATCGGCGATGAATTCCGCCTGCAAGTCGGCATGCGGCAGTTGATGGAGTTTTTTGCAATGCATCAGCTTCCCGCGGAGCTGGCCGTCCGTGCCTACAAGCTCTACGGAGAAAGTACAATTGATCTGTTGTATGATGACCCCTACCTTCTGATGGACGAAGGATTGGAAGCGCCTTTCAGCGCCGTAGACCGGTTCGCCATTGAACTGGGCATTGCCGGTGACGATCCCCGGCGGATTGAGGCCGGTATCCTTTTTGAGCTGCACTATAATCTGTCTGCCGGGCACAGCTTTCTGCCGGAAGAAAAGCTGGTAGGTGCCACCGCCATGCTGCTGAGTGTAGAAAATGCCAGTGTACAGGAAGGTATCCATCGCCTATTGGAAGCGGAGCGGCTTGTCCGCAATGAATTGGCAGGTATTACCGTGATCTATCTGCCCGAGCTTTACGAAGCGGAAGCATACAGCGCCATGCGGCTGCTGGAATTTGCTAAAAAGTCCTTTCCCCTGCCGGGAAACTGGCGCTCTCTGCTGCGGCAGGCAGAGCAGGAAAGCGGCATTGCTTACTCCGATCAGCAAAAGCAGGCCATGGAAGATGCTCTTTGTTCCGGTCTTTTGCTGATCACCGGCGGTCCCGGCACCGGTAAGACAACCATTTTAAACGGTATTCTTGCCATGTTCGGCCGCATGCAGCTGCGCTGTCTGCTGGCAGCCCCCACCGGCCGCGCCGCAAAACGGCTGACCGAAGTCACCGGCGAAGACGCTTCTACCCTCCACCGGCTTTTGGAAGCCGGCATTGATCCTCACACCGGCAGAATGTATTTTGCCCGGGATGAGGAAAACCCACTCAAAGCCGATGTGATCATTGTGGACGAAATGTCCATGGTAGATATTGGGCTGCTGCACAGCCTGCTGCGGGCGATTCCCGCCGGAAAACGGCTGATTTTGGTCGGTGACCCGGATCAGCTTCCTCCGGTGGGTCCCGGATTTCCCTTTGCCGATTGCCTGCGGGCAAATACCCTGCCCTCTGTGCGGCTGACGGAAATTTTCCGCCAGGCACAGCAAAGTCTGATCGTTATGAATGCCCATCGGGTCAACGGCGGGCAAATGCCCGATCTCAAAGACCGCAGCAGCGACTTCTTCTTCCTGCCCTGCCGCAGCGAAGACCAGGTAGCTCAGACCATCGCCGGTCTTTGCACCACCCGCCTGCCCAAAAACATGGGTATCCCCTCCGATCAGATTCAGGTGCTAACCCCAACCCGTAAGGGAAGTGTGGGTACCTGGGGATTGAATGCCCTGCTCCAATCCCAGCTCAATCCTCCTGCGCCTGCAAAGAAGGAACGCAAATTCGGCGAGTTCTCCTTCCGGGAAGGTGACCGGGTGATGCAGATCCGCAACAACTACGATATTATGTGGAAAAAGTGTGACGGCAGTGCCATCGGTACAGGTATTTTCAACGGCGATATCGGTACTGTCACTTCCATTGATATGGCAGGCGAGACCATGACCGTCGTCTTTGATGACCGGGAAACAGAATATGAATTCACTCAGCTGAATGAATTGGAGCCTGCCTATGCCATGACCGTACACAAAAGTCAGGGCAGTGAGTACCGGGCTGTGATTCTTTCCGCCTGGAACGGTTCTCCTTATTTGCTCAGCCGGAGCATTCTCTATACGGCCATCACCCGTGCCAAGGAACTGCTGATCATTGTTGGCCGTGAAGAAACCGTAGCCGCCATGACACAAAACGCGAAAGTCGGCCGCCGTTACTCCGGTTTGAAACTGCGGCTGCAAGGGAGAGTATGATGCAACTGTTTCAAAGAATTTGGCAGCTGCTGTTTCCGCCCAAGTGCGTTCTGTGCGGCAAACTGCTGGAAAAGCAGGAAACGGATCTTTGCCACAGCTGCCGCTGTGATACGCCGGAATTTCCCCGTTCGAATTTAAAGCTTCCATATCTTGCACATTGGTCCGCTTTATGGTATTATGAGGGTACGGTTCGGGGAAGCATCCTGCGGTTTAAGTTTCAGGGCCGGCGCAGTTATGCCGAGACCTATGGCAGGTTGCTCGCCATGAAGCTTCTTTCCGATGATACTGCCTTTGATATTCTGACCTGGGTACCCATCAGCCGCCAGCGCAAATGGAAGCGGGGCTATGACCAGGTACAGCTGATCGCGGAAGCCGTAGGAAAAGAATTGGGTGTCACCCCGATCCCCACCTTAACAAAGATCCGCAACAACCGTCCCCAATCCCGGCTGGGCAAGGCCGCCCAGCGCAGAGCCAATGTCCTTGGCGCTTACCGTTTGGCAGAAGATGTCTGCGTCAAGGGCAAGAAGATCCTGCTGCTTGACGATATCCTGACCACCGGAGCAACCGCCGGTGAATGTGCCAGAATGCTTTTGACCGCCGGTGCCAAAGAAGTTTCCTGCGCCGCTGTAGCGGCTGCTTCCCATCCTGAAAAAACCAGTAGGTGATACTATGCAACTGTTTTCCAACGACCTGGGCATTGACCTGGGTACCGCCAATATTTTGATCTATGCCGAAGGCAAGGGTGTCGTTGTTCGCGAACCCGCTGTAGTGGCTGTGGATAAAAACACAGGCCGCATCCTGCAGGTCGGCGCTGCCGCCCGCAACATGCTGGGCAGAACCCCCGGCAATGTGGTGGCTATGCGTCCACTGAAGGACGGCGTTATCTCCGACCATGAGATGACCGTAAAGATGCTGACAGAGCTGATCCGCTCCGCCACCAAGTCCTCCCTCTTCACCCAAAAGCCCAGAATCGTCATTTGCGTTCCCAGCGGTGTTACGGAAGTTGAGGAGCGTACCGTTATCAACGCTGCCATTGAAGCCGGTGCCCGCCGTGTGTATCTGATCGAAGAGCCTTTGGCTGCCGCTTTGGGCGCCAATTTGGACATTGAAGGCCCCAACGGCCACATGGTGGTCGATATCGGTGCAGGTACTACCGACGTAGCTGTTGTGTCTATGAACGGTGTTGCCGTGTCTTCTTCCGTGGAAGTAGCCGGCGATACCTTCGACGAAGCCATTGCCCGGTATGTCCGCCGGAAGCACGGTGTTGTGATCGGTCAGGTCACCGCCGAAGAGGTCAAGATTCAAATCGGCTGTGTATATCCCCGGCCCGAAGATGCCAGTATGCTGGTCAAGGGCCGTGATGCCAAAACCGGTATGCCCAGAGAGATCACATTGCTGTCTTCTGAGATCTTTGAAGTTCTGCGCCGTCCCTCCCGTCAGATCGCTGACGAAGTGCAGTCCGTTTTGGAAGAAACTTCTCCCGAGTTGGTGGGCGACATTGCCCAAAACGGTATTACCCTTACCGGCGGCAGCAGCCAGATCTACGGCATGGATATGCTTCTGACCGAAAGAACCGGCATCCGCTGTACCGTTGCGGACGATCCCGATTCCTGCGTCGCCTATGGCTGCGGCAAGAGCCTGGCCTGGATCAACACCATGACCGAAGGCCCCATCAATATTGCCAGAATGCGCATCATGCGCAGCTTGCAGTAAAAGCCAAAAAGGCTCCCCTTGTCAGGGGAGCTGTCCAAAATCTGTTGATTATTGACTGAGAGGCAGCATTCTCTCCCCCAGTCTTTTGCTTCGCAAAATCCAGCCCCCTCGTCAGAGGGGGCTTTTTGTATGCGGAATCAGTTCAAAAGCTCAGAAATGGGACGCATACCTTGGTCGATCCGGGGATACTTTGCCAAAATCGCTTCCGCTTCTGCATCGGTGATGGACTGTTCGTTCCACCAATCTGCCATCCAGCTGGCCGTTGCCTTGCTGTAGACTACAAGCTCACAAAGTTCATCTTCCAACCCAATCCACCGCTTAAACTGATGTCCGTTGGACTCCGTGCCGAAACCAAGATTGTGTCTCGTGTCCACGATCTCCAACACACCATCTTCGCATAGGTAAAAGTCTGCTGCTTCAAAACTAAACACCCGTCCATAGCGGTACGTCAATGCGTTCCAATAGTAATCTGTTACACCGGTGAAGGAATCGTCCTCACCTTTCAGAAGCAGATCATCTACACCATCACCGTTGATGTCATAAATCCGATAATGGCTGTAGTGCATATCTTTTCTGTTCAAAAGATGTTCTCTGTAAATATTACACAGTTCTTCATTGGACACACGCACATCTTTTTCTTCCAGATACTCCCGGAGTGTTTGCTCTTCGGAAAGTGGATAGTCCATAAATGGCATCCATTCCAGTTCAATATGAGGATATTGGGATGCAAACGCCTGCACCTCCTCTTCTGTGATATCCCTGCCGGAATCCATAATGCCCGGCACAGAGCTTCTCCATTGGTCTCTTGTCCGTTTTATGTACATAAAAGGATCTGTACTGTAAAAAATGAATCCCCTGTCATCAGTATATGCTATCTCTTTCTTTGTGTAATAGTAGATATCCTCAAATATCTCATAAGCACTGCGGCATTCCAGCACGCCTCCCTCACACAAATAGAACCAAGGGTGACCAATGCTGTCTATTTCACCATTATGCATAGTAACTGTACTCTTAAATGTCCCATCATAACCGATCAGCAAGTCCTCTTCCCCATCTCCGGTTATATCATAAAATGTGTACAGCAAATCTTCATCTAGAATTGTGTATTGATTTTTAATGTAATCCGAGAAACTGCCATACTTCACCGGCGCATAGGCCGGGACATTCCAGTACGCGTCATCTGCTTCTTCCATTCTTTGCTTTACCACATCCATGTCCGCCGCCTGGGGTTGGATGGAATAATCGAAAAGATCAGCAATGGCTTCCAGCTGTGCTTTCGTCAGAATTTCATCTGCAGCGGGATAATTGCTGCCGGAGAGATTACCGTACACATGGACGATCAACATGGCTTCTTTCTGTTCGGCGATGATATAGCAGTTTCCCTTCTCACCGGAAGCCAACAGCAACTGGGTACCATCGTCAGCCGTATAGTCCCACTGCCGAAAGGCGCTGAGATCAAACCCCATTTTGTGGGCATCGGGGAAATAATCCTTCCTTGCATACTCCACAGTGCAGAAAAGCTGCACATCCAGTATGTCAGTGGACAGATCGAAGTCCATACCGAAATTATAGGGAGGATAGTAAAGGCCGGCAACATTTTTGATCTGTGCAGTGCTGCCCGGCAGCAGGAAAGAATCGATTCCGGTCTCCTCAAAGAAAATATCGCTCTGCCATCGCTGAAGCAGCACAGATTCGTCCAAAAGCTTCAGGCCATACTTTTGTGTAATCTCATCCACCTTCGCTGCCATATCTAAGGTATAGCAGTGATAATTCATCTCATACACATTTGGGATTTCCGGATGATCAGGAACATTATCCGCCAGCTTCATTTCGGGATCATAGGTTTCCAAAAAAGCGAACCATTCCGCCAGCGCCTGCTGGATAGGGTCGCCGCCGTGACCGTAAAGAGTGATCACATTCACCTCGATCTCGGTAGGTTCGATCATCAATCCATCATTATTGAAATTTTGGGTTTGGGTATCCTTTCCAATAGACATATCCTGCAGCCGCAGGGTATAGACCGTAAAGCCCACCAGTATAGCCGTTAGCGCGATGATCGCCGCGATCAGCACCAGCTTGTGAACACGCTTATGGGAAGAAGGAACCGCTTTGACCGTATCCTGCTCCGCTTCTTCATAGTATTTCTCGCTGATATTTCCCAAATGGACCAACAAATATTTTCCTGTCATACTGAGATTCCCTCCTTTTCAAGGTAAGCATAGAGTTTTGCCCTGGTTCGGTGGAGCTGGGTCTTTACCTTACTCTCGCCGATGCCATACCGTGCCGCGATCTCCGCCACTGTGTCCGCACACAGATACCGCCGCAGGAAGATCAGCCGGCTCTCCTTATTTAAGCTGTCCAAGAACGCTTCCAGAATTCGTCGCAGTTCCCTGCTCTCAAACTCCGCCATCTGCCGGTTATCCGGGATGCAGCATTCCAGCTCTTGTGTCAATGCCACTACTTCCGCATTGCGTTTCGCCGCCAAGCGCCAATCCAGCCGGTTAAAGGAAATGTGCCGGCAGACGGATGCCAAAAAGGCATACAGGTATTGCGGGCGTTTGGGCGGAATAGACTTCCAGGTTTCCATGTAGGTATCGCTCACACTTTCTTCCGCGTCCTCACGGCTGCGGAGAATGTTATGGGACAGGGCATAGAGCCTTGTGCCGTAGGCAGCATCCGTTTCTTTAACCGCCTGTTCATTGCGTTCTAAGTACAAAGCGATGATTTTTGCGTCTTCCAAATGGAATCACTCCCTTCTGTTTTTCTCTCTCACCCCAGTAGTAAGCATTCGGTAATGGAAGGTTACAGCTATTATAGTATTTTTTATAAAAAAGAAAATAGCCGGTCAAAGAACTTGCCAGTCCGAAAGAATCGGAGGGAAAGATAGTGTGAAAGAAAACCGTCAGGGTTGTCTTTCGCGTCCAATCAAACCGTTTTTCAAACTTTTTTAAAAGTTTGAAAAACGCAGGCAGCTTGTCAAAAAAACTTTTTGACAAGCTGATAGCCGGTCGGGCCATCGGGCCCGACCGGCTGTAATTGTGTATTGCTATGTCGTTTTGTAGCAGCAGTTACTGTTGTTCTCCGGGTCACCGTCGCAGTTTTTCGGAGCAAAGCGGGCAGCGGGGAACGGGATCCGGCTGAACATTTCGCAGGGATCTTCCGAGCAGCCTACCGCATCGCAGCACTCCTTTGTGGGGATGCTGTAGTCCAGTACCGGCACTACCAGCTGGGCATCCCGCTCCAGGCGGATGATGGAGAACTGTCCCAGGGTAACAAACAATCTTCTGCGGTCACCGGAAAGGACAAGGTCATCATCGAACATTGTGCGGATAAATCCGGGAACTTGCACCGCTGTTTCCTGGCAGGTACACTCACATACATCCTTGACTTTGGAGCTGAGCACCATGGGATCCAGCACCTCCACCACCGCGGTAGGCAGGTTGGCGCTGTAGCGGCTGATCCCATCCGCCTCATGGATCCGGGTGTCGCTGGTATAGATATGGGCGCTGCTGTCTTCTCCGCACAGAACCGCCCGCTTGGAAAACACCGCTAATCCATAAAGACTTGCCGGGCGGCTGTTTCCAATGATAGCATCCGCCAGCACACGGTAGTAGAATGTAACATCAATGCAGTAGTGGTTACGGTCAAAGGCCACCGGCTCCACATCGATATAGGTATACAGCAGATCCGCACAACGGACCTTCGCACCGGCGGCGGTATCCAGGATGGCTTGAGAACCCGTAGTCAAATAGACCCGCAGATCTTCAATGCAATCCTTATCCCGGCAACTGTCGGTAATCTTTCGGGTGTGGATAGAGAGCGCTTCCTGCAAGTCCTCAGGACCGCAGCGTACCGGCTCCCGGCAATTATCTGACATGGTAATCCCTCCCAATGAGATTTCGTTGGCAATAAGCACTTTCGCTTATAGGACAGTTTATGCACGGTTTTTTTAACTGTGCATAGATTCCATCCCTTATGGCAATTCCCGCATGGGATCACGGAACAGCAAGATTTCAGCAATCATACAATATTTTGGCAATATTAAACTTTTCAGAAGTGTGTGCCCATGTTACAATATACGCATGTTCCTATCGTTGGAGGATTTTCGCTATGTCACATATGACTTTTTCTTTGAACGGCACCTGGGAAATGGACTATACCCCTGAGGTTTACACCGACAAGGCGCTGCCGGTATTCACCGGTTTTGCCGTAGATCAAGCAGTCCCGGGATACTGGGAAGACATGAACGAGCAGTTTCTCCTTGCACCCTTCTTCGGTCAGCTGCAGATCAATCCCGAATACGGCATTCAGCAGTACCCCATTGCCGGTACAGCGCCGGACATGGCGCTGCCATATATCACGGGTAACTTTTTCTACCGCCGGAAGTTCCAATACGCCGGTGGCTATCTGCCCTGCGCATTTCATTTTGAAGGTGTGCAGAATATCCTCCACCTTTGGCTGAATGGGGTTTATCTTGGCTGCCATGAAGGTTACAGCACCCCCTTCGAGATCCCCATCCCGGAAGATGTTTTGGCAGCTGGAGAAAACACAGTGGTTCTGAGCATCTCCAACTGCGCGCTGACGGGTTATGAAGGCGAGCCGGTGTCCGGTCTTACCAACCGGGCTGCCAATCAATACACCGGCGGCATTACCGGCGATGTTTCCCTGCGTGTCTACGAAAGCCCTCTGCGGGATGCGGCTGTTTTGATCAGTGAAGACCTTCGCAAAGCCATGGTTGCTGTTCCCTGTGCCGCACCCACTGTTTTCACATGGGCCGTGCTGGATCAGGAAAAGCTTCTGCTGGAAGGCAGCGCGGATGGAGATTTCTCCTTCTCCACGGAAGGTTTCGCCCTTTGGTCACCGGAAAGACCCAAGTTGTATACACTGGAGCTGCGTTGCGGCGACGCAGTACTCAAACGCGCCTTTGGTGTTCGCCGGCTGACCGCCGAAGGCGATCAGCTGCGGTTCAATGGCCTGCCCTATTACCTACGGGGCATCTGCGAGCATTGTTATTACCCGGAAACCGTTCATCCCAATCACAATATTTCTTTCTACCGCAATGTAATCCGTAAGCTGAAAGAACTTGGCTTTAACTTTATTCGCTTCCATACCCACATCCCCGCTGAGGAATATATGCAAGCAGCAGATGAACTGGGTATTTTGATGGAAGTAGAAAGTCCCAACTATACTTCCGAAGAAGAATACCGGCAAATCGTAGATTTCTGCCGCCGGCATACCAGTGTTGTGATATACTGCTGCGGCAATGAGCTGGAAATGGATGATCCCTATATCGAGCATATGGAGCGCTGCGCCGCCATGGTGCATGAACACACCGATGCGCTGTTCTCTCCCATGAGCGCCCTGCGGGGCGTGGAATACTTCTGGCAAGCGGACAAGAAGGACGAACATGTCGTCATGACACCCTTCCGCCACCATCCCAAACGCCTGGAGACTCTGAGGGGCTTCTGCGACCTTTACAACAGCTACACCCTGGCGCTTACCAGTTATGATTCTCTCCATGCCGACCCGGAAAAGATTGACAGCTGGGATGTTCTTTATCAAAAACCCCGGCTGAGCCACGAGATCTGCATACAGGGCACTTATACGGATCTGAGCCTGGAATCCCGATACGATGGCACCCATATAGGAAAAACCGATATGTTCTCTTCCCTGCGGCGGCATCTGGCGGCCAAAGACCTGCTGCGCAAAGCGCCGCTCTTTTTCCAAAACTCTTCCCAGTGGCAGCGCAGACTCCGCAAGCATTGCTTTGAAGCAG
Organism: Faecousia sp.; assembly: GCA_045578895.1. GTDB lineage: Bacteria > Bacillota > Clostridia > Oscillospirales > Oscillospiraceae > Faecousia. Next base: position 20,514 of record JAZNLC010000053.1, read on the forward strand.
CCCGTATGTGCCGCCATTTGGCTGGCTACGATTTTCTTGGCCCCATCGATACCCACTGGCATACCTTCGGCTATGATGTGGGTATGATGAACGAGTTTTATGAACTGAAGCCGGGCGAAACCGTGCGCAATGTGCGCATGTACAATTCCCCCACAGTGCTGCTGACAGATTTGGGTACGGACTTTGTTTTTACCGCCGGAGAAGAAATGGCATTCGGTATCTACACCTCTCACTTTGGTGCGGATGACTTGCATGATGCCTTGTTGAATGTCCGGCTGACCATGGGTGAAAAACTGCTAGAATCCCGCCGTGTGACCCTGGCTGAAGTAAAGAACGGAGCGGTATCCCAGCTTTATAACTTCCGGGCAATGATGCCGGAAGTTTCCGAACCTGCCGCGCTGACACTGTACATGACTTTGGAATGCGGTGATACCTACGCCGAAAACGAGTGGGAACTGTATCTGTTCCCGGAGATACAAGCCGATCCCGGTGAGCTTCTTATTTGGGAGGACGCTTCCGCCGAAGCTGTCACCGAAGCGCTCAGCGCCGGAAAGGATGTTCTTCTGTTAGGAAAAACACCCTTTGTTTCTCTCCCAACATCTTTCCAAATTTCTCTGGCAGGCCGCACCAATGGCAATTTGGCAACGGTGATCGCGGATCACCCCGCACTTCAGAATATGCCTCACGACGGTTTCTGTGGCTGGCAGTTCCGCCCGCTGATGGAAGGTGGCTGTGCCGTGTGCTTTGAAAACCGCGCTGTTCCCTTCGACCCCATTATTGAAGTTGCGTCCTCTCACAAATATGCTATCCGCCAAAGCATTCTCTTTGAGTTCAACGCACTCGGCGGCAGGCTGTTGGTATGCGGATTCCGTTTCCGGGAAGGAGACCCCGCAGCCCGCTGGCTGAAAGCACAGTTGATCCGTTACGCAAACAGTAATGCCTTCGCGCCTGACCATACATTAAGTGAAGCACAGCTGGATGCCTTGATCCACGGCGATATCCTCAAAGCAGCAGAAAATGCCAATCGGGCCTTCAATCCCAACGATAAAGCCGCCGTGCGTAAGAACCGCAAATGATGCTATTGCAATCGTGTTTCCCATCCAGTATAATGACACCGGATGGAAAATCATAAAAGGATCTCCTGCCATCCGTGCAGGAGATCCTTTCCTTATGTATCCGTAATTTAGGGAGGAAGCCGCTATGATCATCGAAAAAAGAATCAAAGATTTTGAAAAGCTTGGCCTGGGCATGTTTGTCCATTTTGGTCTGTACAGCAAGCTTGGTAAGGGCGAATGGGCATTGCGCAGCCTGGGAATGGACCCGGCTGAATATGAGCCGTTGGCAAAAACCTTCTGCCCCGAGCCTGATTGGGCAGAAAAGCTGGTCGCCAACGCGAAGAACGCCGGATGCAAATACATCACCCTCACCACCCGGCATCATGACGGTTATTCTCTATACGACGCCTGCGGTTTGAGCGACTATGACGCGCCTCACAGCTGTGGCCGTGATCTGGTAAGGGAATTTGTGGATGCCTGCAACGCGCAGAGTATTCTTCCTTTCTTTTATCATACCCTCATCGATTGGCGGCAAAAGAGCTGCCCCTATCGATCCGATGTTCGGCCTGAGCTGAACCGGGAAGGCGATTGGGAAGCCTACATGGAGTATCTGCAGAAAAGCGTCGAGCTTCTGTGCAAAAACTACGGCAAGATCGGCGGCATCTGGTTCGACGGCATGTGGGCCTACTGGGATAACGATTGGCAGCAGGATAAGCTCTACGGCATGATCCGCTCCTACCAGCCCGATGCCATGATCATCAACAACACCGGTCTTGGCAAGCAGGGTGAACTGGGTCACATCGAGCTGGACAGCGTTACCTTTGAGCGTGGCAGACCGCAACCTTTGAACATGGAAGGTGCTCCCAAGTACATTGCCAGCGAAATGTGTGAGGTATTCGGCACTCACTGGGGCTATGCCGCTGACGATCTGTGCTACAAGTCTCCTTTGGAAATTATCGAGACTATGGCCATCTGCCGCAAATACGGCTCCAATCTGCTGATGAATGTTGGCCCTATGGGGAATGGCTATATCTCCCCCATTGACCAGGCTTACCTGGGCATGCTGGGCAAGTGGGTGTCCCTGCACGAAGAAGCCATCCGTACTCCCCGTCCCTCCGGTATTGCCGTGGAAGGCAGACCCAATGACTTTATTCTGAAAGAGGGCAATACCTACTACCTGTTCTGTCTGGGGCTGCCCATGAGTTCCGACCCCAATGTGCAGGCAGGAAAAGACGGTAACTATGTGGACACATTCTGCCTGGATAAGCAGGTAAAGTCCGTCACCTGGCTGGAAAGCGGCAGGGCCGTCCCTTTCCGCCAAAGGGGCGATATCATCTCCATCACCACCCAACCTTTCACCTACGGCAATCACTGGGCCGTCAGAGTTGCTAAGATCTTGTGTGAATAAAATACAGTCATGCCCGGCTCCGATTTGGAGCTGGGCATTTTGCGTTTATGTTCGCGCTTCCCAAAACTGGCGGAAAGCCGTCGGCAGTGCGATTTTCTTTTCGATTTCCTCCGCGTCAAACCATAAAAAACGATCCGCGCAGACATCTGTTTCCAAATAGTATCCCCGCATATTCCATTGCACATGGGTAAAAATGTGCGTCTTGTCCAGCGAGCGTAACACCTGCTTTGCCGGGATCCCCAAGTCCTTTGCTGCGTCCACCGCCTGCTGGGTATCCAGTGTTCCCGGGACATTGGGAAACTGCCAAAGGTCCGCCAAAAGGCCACGGCTGCCTCTTTTCCCGACAGCGATTTTTCCGTTGCAAGCACAGATAAAGACTGTCATTTCCTCCTGCCGTCTGCCCTTCTTGGGCAGCTTTACCGGAAGGGTTTCAGCCGTTCCCCGCTGTGCGCCCAGACAAAACGACTTACAAGGGCAATGCTCACAATCCGGTTTTCTGTTCGGCCCACAAACCGTCGCCCCCAGTTCCATCAGTGCCTGGGTAAAGTCGCCCGCTTCTTCAGGGTATATCTGCCTCAGGGCATCTGTCACCTGTTTTTTGTAAGCAGGCAGGTCGATGGGTGTCGCATCATCGGTGATCCGCGAGATCACCCGCAGAACATTCCCGTCCACCGCCGGTGTTTTCAACCCAAAGCAGATGGAGCAGATGGCACCGGCTGTATATTCTCCGATCCCCGGCAGCGCCAGCACCGCTTCGTATTCCCCCGGAAGATCTCCCCGGTGTCGTTCCATAACCGCCTGGGCAGCCTTTTTCATATTCCGTACACGGCTGTAATAGCCAAGACCCTCCCACAGCTTATGCAGCGCATCATCAGGGCAGCTTGCTAAATCAGCCATCGTGGGCAATGCCTGCAAAAAACGGTTGTAGTAGCCTTTCACCGCCTCTACACGGGTCTGCTGCAGCATGATTTCCGATACCCAAATATGATACGGCTGCTTGTCTTCCCGCCAGGGCAAGGGCCTTTTATTAATTTGATACCAGGGAAGCAGCGCATTCGGCAGTTTCTCAAGAAGTTCCATCATGGATTCACGTCACCTCATTTTTCTTATTTTACTACAAATGTGCTGCCCGGTCAACGAAGAAAGCGTGTCTCTTTCATTTTGACAAAATCCCTTTTTTCTGCTATACTACTGGGGTATTTGAAGGAGGTACCTCCATGCGTAAATCTTTTCTTTTTTTAATTAGTCTGATCCTTGTTGCCGCCACAGCCCTCTGTGTCAGCGCAGAAGAACCACTGCAGGCTTCCGATATCACCGGTGACACCGCATTTTCCGGCAGCGGGTATGCCGGCTTCGGTTTTTTGAAGGACAAGGATATCGACAAATACCGTAAGTCTGAAGGAAATACCACCTTGGTATTGGAAAACCCCGAGGGCATGGCATCCTTGTATCTCATGTTTGATTTGGAATACGGTGCTTATACCATTACCGATAACAATACCGGTACATCCATCACCGCAGGTACCTATCATTTCATCCACGAATTCATAGATTTGGAAGCTGCATTCGGCTGCCTTCCCACATCTTTGACGATTGATTTTTCCAACGGCACCGTACGGCTCAGCGAAGTCTACGTATTCTCCTCCGGTGAGACCCCTGATCATGTGCAGAAGTGGGAGCCCCCCCTGGACGGAAAAACCGACATTCTGATAATGCCTTCCCATGGCGACGACGATCATCTTTATTTTGCCGGATTGCTTCCCTATTATGCCGGCGAACTGGATTGCGCTGTGCAGGTGGTGTACATGACGAGCCACCGCTATGATACTACCATCCGTATGCATGAAATGCTGAACGGTCTGTGGCGTACCGGTGTGGAAAACTATCCGGTGTTTATGTCCGGTCTTGATTTCCGTGTAGACAATTTGGAAAGATCCTATCAGGTCTATGCCAATAACGGCATGCCTAAGGAAAAGCTGGTAGGCTTCGTTGTGGAGCAGATGCGCAGATTCAAGCCCCAGGTAGTGGTTGGTCATGACATCAACGGCGAATACGGCCACGGCATGCATCGGGTCTATGCGGATATGATCATCAACGCCTGTGAGATCTCCGGTGATCCGCAGAAGTATCCGGAATCCGCACAGCAGTACGGTGCATGGGATGTTCCGAAGACTTACCTGCATTTGCTGGAAGATAATCCGATTGTGATCAATTACGATATTCCCCTGGATCACTACGGCGGACTTACCGCCTTCCAGGTGACTCAGAAGTACGGCTTCCCCAGCCATGTGACCCAGCAGATCTATAACAGTTTCCGTGTGTGGCTCTACGGCCACAACAACGAGCTTACCAAAGCTGCAGAAATCGAGCGGTATAGTCCCTGTGAATTTGGTCTGCTGCGCAGTACCGTCGGCGAAGATGTATTGAAAAATGACTTTTTGGAGAATGTCGCCACCTATGCCCAGCAGGAACAAATGGAATTGGAGCGGTTGGAAGCAGAAAGACTGGAAGCTGAGCGTCTGGAGCAGGAGCGGTTGGACCGTGTCCGGCTGGAGCTAGAGCAGCTGCAGCAAGAACGACTAGAGTTACTGCGCCTTGAGCGCGAGGAGCAAGAACGCCTGGAACAGGAGCGTCTTGAGCAGGAGCGCCTGGAGCAGGAAGAACTGGAAGCGTTGATAAATCAGGCAAGAAGGAAAAACCGTCTCACCCTTACCTGCCTGGTAGCGGTATTTCTCGGTGGCTCCAGCTTGGCATCCAAATTGGCAAAGAAACACTATGAAAAACGCAAGGGTCTCAGTACCGGAAAAAAATCTAAAAAATAATAAAAAAATGCTTGCATTTTCTGAAACGTTGTGCTATTATACTTTGGCACGTTACAGAACGCTTGCATGCGGCAATAGCTCAGTTGGATAGAGTGACTGACTACGAATCAGTAGGTCGGGGGTTCGAGTCCCTTTTGCCGTACCACATAAAAGGCCCGGAATCGTATTGATTCCGGGTTTTTTCTGTACTTTTTCAAGGAAAATGGAAAATAGATATTGTGGATTTTGGGTCAATTTTGGGTCAATGCTTGATTTTTGGGTCACCCGGTGCGCTTTTCTGCCCGAAAAATCGCATCTGCAATACGCTCTGCAGACTGGGTATCAGCCTGCTCAATCAGGTGAGAATAGATGTTTTGGGTGGTGCTTACCTGGGCGTGTCCCAAGCGTTTGGAGATGCTGACAGGATCTGCACCGGAGAAATATAACACAGATGCCATACTGTGGCGGAACTTGTGAGCATGGATATGTGGGAGGTTGTATTTCTTCTCAAACCGGGTTAGATATCCACTGAGCGTGTCCGGGGCCATGTATCCGCCACATTCACCAGTGAACACATAGGGCGTGTCCTTCCAACGGTCGCCGTTTGCCAGTCTGGTCTCCAGCTGCCATACCCGGTACTGCCGCAGGAGATCCATAGTTTCCTTGGGGAGTCTGATCGTCCGCTCTGCCCCGGTCTTTGTGGTAGATTCGTAAATACCACGATCCGGGGTATACAGTAGTGTGGTATCGATGCGGATCGAGAAGTCTTTCCAGTTGACACGATCCCATTTCAGTCCCACAATCTCACCACGGCGGCAGCTGGTGATCATAAGCAAGTGAATAATCATCTGCCATTTAACCGGCTCTTTGGCCGCAGCGTCTCTAATGGCAATCAGTTCGGAGGTTTGGAAAGTTCCTACCTCCGATTTTTCTTTTTGTGGCGGTGTGGCCTTGTCGGCTGCGTTGTACGGTACCAGCATTTCCTTTTCTGCCTGTGCCAATACGATATGGATAAACCGATGGTAAGCCAAAATGGAGGTTGCGGAAAGCGGCTCGTTTCTTTCATCCACCGTGAACAGCTTATCGAAGGAGATCCCCGCCGCGTTGGCGATCAGATCCGCCTTTTCTTTCAGGATTGGGACCCCCTTCCCTGCCGCATTGACAGTGGATTCCGCTACCCCGGCCAGCTTGGCAACCTTGGCCATGGATAGCTTCTTTTCCTTCAGCGCTGCCCGGAGATCTACTTTCGGTATCGCTCTGGACGCGGTTTCCCTGATACCGTCCTCCGCCAAGTTTTTATAGAACCGGTTCAGATGCACAGGCCGAATATCCTGCACTACCATGTGTCCGATTGCTTGGTTGGTCCGGGTCAGCAACTGCCTGTATCCTGTCACGGTGCGGTGCTTCGTGCCAGTGCGTTCCTTTAGGTCGATCACATAGGCAGCATAGTCTGCAAAGGTCTGCCGGTTATCCAGCGTATACCCTTGCTCAATAGAGCGTTCAAAGTCCGCTGCGGCCCGCTGGACGGCCTTCTGGATCTGGCGCTCTGTCATGCCGGGTGTAGGCTTGTATGTCGTTCTGTGGCGGATACGCTTGCCGGAAGTATCAAAGCCGCCAGATACGGTGATCCGATAGCTGATTCCGGCCTTGCCGCTGATTTTCTCAATAGTTGCCAATCTTTGCTCTCCTTCTGTCGTTGGTTTCGCTTTGTTAGACTGTAACCTGCCAAGAGATTCTATTCAAATTCATCCTCAATATCTCGAATTACAGCGCTTAAATTACGATTTATTCTAAGTTCTAATATATCCAAAACATCTATTCCGTCTTCATCATCATCGAGGACATATAGCATATCGGAGTCCATATATGCCTGTTCAAAACCGCAAATTGCCTTTAAATACATCTGCACCATATTGTCATACTGGGGATCTTGCGTTGCTGCACGCAACTTCTCAATGTAAGTTTCTTGAGCAGGATACATATCAGCGGCTCCGAATCCCATACTTTTCACGATTTCGCCACATACCGAGGACGCCTTTAGTGCAGAAAAAAATTCAATTAGAGAATGTAGCAAAGTTTGAAAACTTGACATTTCCATAAGAGTGCTTAGATGCTTTGTATCACTATCTTTATCCGTAGAAGCCGCAATAGTTTTTAACCATTTTACCGCATCTACAGATAATCCAAGATCATCCACAGCACATGGTAAACGACTAGGCTCAGCTGTCCTTCCAACAAGATAGTCTGTAGAAACATCGAAGAATTCAGCGATTTTTGCAAGCGTTTCCCAGTCAGGCGAAGACGATCCGTCACAGTAATAAGAAACTGCTTGCCTTGTCTTCCCTATGTAATCTGCTAGTGCATTCTGCGTTACTCCCCTATCATCCATGAGTTTGCGCATTGCAGTGGGAAACGCCTTCTTAAAATCAGAAACATCAGATTGTCCTTTTCTCTTGCGGGGCATAGTATATCCATCTCCTCAAAGCAAGTATTGTTTGCGTTTGTAGTGTTTAGGTAATTTTTTCTTGCTTTTGTTATTATTATTTGCTACTCTCACTATATAGCAAGCATTGCTTGATGTCAATAATAATTTTTATGAAATGGAGGAAAAGCCATGTGCAAGGAAACAAACAAAGAGATTCGACATGCTGCAAAGGCTGCGGGCGTGCTTTACTGGGAAATAGCGGAAAAGCTAGGAATCCAGGACAGCGCTTTCTCCCGGAAGCTGCGTAAGGAGCTGCCCCAGGATGAGCGGGACAAGATCCTGGGTATTATCAATGAACTAGCCGCCGAAAGAGCGGGGGTGTCCTGATGCCTAATGTTGTAACAGTCCGGGAGGCCGTAAAGCGCGCCAAGGATGAGGGTTTTCCAGTATCGGAATACACCTTGCGTCAATGGATACGCCGCGGAGTCATCCCTGTTCGGCAGGCCGGGACAAAGATACTTATCTTCTACCCCAAGCTGGTACGGTACCTGCAGTGTGAGGATGGTGGAGATAATAAACCCGCCACAGCGGCGGCGTTCCCCGGGATCCGTCGTGTTGATCAGTGAGGTGGCGGAATGAAGTACAGAGTATATGATGCCCTAAATTACGGGCGAAATAATGCGATTTCATCCAAGATACTGGCTCAAAGACTGGGTTTTAGATCTGTAAGGGAGCTGCAAAAGGCAATCGAAGCGGAGCGTGCCGCCGGTGCTGTGATTCTGTCGGATCCCTGCGGTGGCGGGTATTACTTATCCAATAATCCGGAAGAGCTGCGGCGCTTTACACAGACTTTGAATGCCAGAGCAAGAAATACCATGAAAGCAGCGGAATCCGCCCAGCGGGCACTGGATGCCGTCACAGGCCAAGAGAGAATGGCGGGGTGGTTCAATGATTGACCGTAACTGCCAACATAAAAAAGCCGCTCCCGGAGCTGGAACCTCCGAAAGCGGCAGCGACACTAACGACACAGACAAGTCGGTTAATGACAGTGGTATTGTACCACAGAAAGTGAGACCATGCAATGACTAACATCACAATTACGCGCCTGCGTCTGGAAAATTTCAAGTGTCACAGGCTGCTGGAACTGGCTCTTGAGGGGCGCAGCGCTTCTGTATACGGCGATAATGCCACCGGAAAGACAAGCCTTTACGATGCTCTTACCTGGCTGCTTTTCGGCAAGGATAGCGCCGGGAATGGAGAAAAGAACATCGATATTAAGCCTCTGGACAGCACCGGAGCTGTGGCGGACCACAACGCGATTACCTCTGTGGAGGCGGTGCTGCAGGTGGCGGGAGTGCCTATCACGCTGCGGCGTACATACCGGGAGCTGTGGAGTACCAAGAGAGGCAGCGCCGAGGAAACCTACGACGGCAATACCAGCGAATACTACATCGACGGTGTACCCTGCAAAAAGAATGCCTTTGACGGCAGAATCCGGGAGATCGTCCCAGAGGATACCTTTCGCCTTCTAACCTCTGTCAGCTATTTTGCTCAGGATCTACACTGGCAGAAGCGCCGGGCGGCGCTCTTCGATATTGCCGGTGCTATGACTGACCGGGAAATCATGGTTATGGACAGCCGCTTTCTGCCACTTTCCCAAACAATTGGGAATCTGACACCGGATGCCTACCGGCGGAAGCTTGAAGCAGACAGAAAAAGCTATCAAGGGGCAAAGACAGATATTCCTGCCCGGATCAGCGAATGCAGGAGGACCGTAGAAGACCTAGAGGGCATTGATTACGAGGGTATCAAAGCAGAAATACAGGTGTTGGAGATTGAAGCGGAACAGGTGGCGGCCGGGATCCAACATGCCGGGACCGGAGAAACTGAACGGCTACGGTCAGAGCTTTCCCGTCTGGAGCAGCGACTATCCTACAGATCACAGCTGACTACCTGCGAAAATTCTATCGCTTCCTCTGAACGGAGTATCGCAGAATCCCGGCAGCGGTGGATTTCCGTCAATCAAGAGGCTTTTCCCGGTGGTGTCTGTCCAACCTGCGGCCGGGAGCTACCCATGGAGCAGCTACGCAGTGCAATGGATGCTTTCGAGGCTAACAAGAAAAGCAGACTTCAAGAGATTGAGCGGACTGCAGCAAGCCAAAAGGCGGCTATGGAGCAAGCCGTAGGGCGCAGAGATCAGCTCAGTGCGGAGATCCAACAGGCCGAAGAGAGAGCCGCCACCATTCGCAGCGCGCTTTCTGTTGCGGCTGAATCCCCTACGAATAAGGTTCAAACGGATAAGATTGCGCTGCTGCGACAGGAGATATCAAAGAAATGGGAGATTCTGGGCAAACGCTCTGCTTTGGAACGTGCTAGGGAGCGGATCACAGAGCTTCAGCAGCAGGCCCGGGAGGCTGCTGAGCAGTTGGAATCCATCGAAGGGCAGCTGTATATGCTGGATGAATTCACCCGTTACAAAACCCGGTTTGTGGAAGACAGCATAAATAGCCTGTTCCGTGTGGCAAGATTCCGGCTCTTCCGCGAGCAGGTAAACGGCGGAATCGAAGAGCGCTGCGATGTGGTCTGCGGCGGTGTCCCCTATATGGGTCTTAACAACGGAGCAAAGATCAACGTTGGAATCGATATTATCAACACCCTTTCCCGCCACTACGGTGTAGCAGTACCTCTGTTTGTGGACAATGCGGAGAGTGTTACCCGCTTAGAATATGCCGCTACCCAGGTTATTCGGTTAGTAGTTTCGGAATCTGACAAGGAATTGAGGTGCGAATATGAAAATTAAGGACCGGGCAAAACCCAAGGTACCGCCGGTAGAGCCGGGCGTATATATCGCCATCTGCATCGGTGTGGTAGATCTGGGCGAGCAGTATTCGGAGAAGTTCAAGAACTATTCCAACAAGGTCAAGTTTATCTGGGAGCTTGTGGGCGAGACGGTGGAGGTTGACGGCGAGCAGAAACCCCGGCAGCTTTCCAAGGAATTTGCGGTGTCCACATCCAAGAAGGGCAATCTAAGAGCCTTTTTAAGCTCCTGGAACGGCCGGGAATACGGGGATGAAGATTTTGGCGAGGTAGATCTATTCGATCAAATCGGCAAGGCCTGCCAGCTTCAGGTAGTGCTGAATGAAACTGGGGAATATGCCAATGTGGCCAACCTCATGCCTCTGCCCCGGGGAGTACTGGCCCCCGCCACCGATACGAAGCCTGTAAGATGGGATATGGAGCATTGGGACGATGCTGTATTTGCCGAGTTACCGGAGTGGATACAAGAGCAGATCAAGAAATCGACACAGTACCAGAAGGAACATACACCCACGGACAGTATCGAGGTTAAAGCGCCTGCTGCGTCGGTATCCGCCACAGATGCTGCAGGAGGTGTGCCGTTTTGAAATTTACATCGTTGGCCAGTTCCTCACATGGGAATGCCTACATAATCAGCGACAGGGAGACCCGCATTCTTTTGGAGTGCGGGCTATCCCGCAAAAAGCTGCAACAGCTGGCAGGCTTTAATCTTACCGCTTTCGATGCCTGTATCGTAAGTCATGAGCACAAGGATCATAGCGGATGTGTGGCGGAGCTGATTAGGGACGGTCTGCCGGTTTACATGAGCCAAGGAACGGCAGATGCTCTAGAGGTGGAGGGCGTGGCGGTTATTACCCACGGCGAACAGTTTACAGTGGGAAGTATCGATATTGTTCCTTTTACGACCTTCCATGACGCAGCGGAGCCTCTGGGGTTTTTGTTCAAGAGCCGCACCGACGGGGGCGTGCTGGCCTTTGCCACGGACACTGTAAACCTTGCGTACCGCTTCCCTGGTATCAACATTCTGGCAATCGAAGCGAATTATGACAAGGAGATCCTGGCACGATCTGAGCGCATTCCCGACAAGGTCCGCCACCGGATCACCAACAGCCACATGGAGATCGATGCGCTGTGCCGGTATCTGCAGGAGCTGGATCTGACGGATTGCAGAGAGATATATCTACTGCATTTATCGGATGCAATGAGCAATGAAAGGCAGTTCGTTTATAAAATTTCCAGGCAAATTTCTCCAAAAATTTCCGTAATTACTTGCAAAAAGTGAGGTGAAAAATGCGGTGGCGGAGCCGAGAAATCAATTTACTTTCTATCGATCCTATTTCGATGCGATTCAAGAGCTGAATAAAAAAGATCAATCCGCAATCATTTTAGCGGTGTGCGCTTATGCCATTTATGAGATCGAACCACAGGGGCTTTCGCCTACTGCCTCAACGGCTTTTAAGCTGATCAGGCCTACACTGGATGCTGGGAGAAAGAAAGCGCAGAGCGGCAAGCAAGGCGGAAGCAAAACGAAAGCAAACGGTAAGCAAACCACAAGGGAGAAAGAGGTAGAGAAAGAGAAAGAGAAAGAGATAGAGGTAGAGGTAGAGGGGTCATCACTCGAAGAAATGGTCGCCGATAGGAAACTTAAGCTTTTCCATGGTGAACTTGGGCAAGGTGTGGTGTATCTATCTGAGGAACAGATTAAGGATCTTTTGGATAAGTTGGATCTTGAATTGTTCGACTATTATGTGGACAAACTGGCAAGTTTCATTATCAAGACTGGCGCAAAGGTAAACGGTCACTACAAAACCATCCTCAAGTGGTGGCGGCAGGATAGTGGATTGGAGGGCGGCGCATGAGCAAACCCAGATTTCGGTGGTGGAGTTATGTGCGGCACGTGGTGCGGGACTACAAAAAGCTGTCTGCGGCCGAGCACTTGACGGTGGACGACAGGAAAGACCGAGATGCAGTAGCCAAAGCGATCAGCATAGCCAAACAGAGTCCAAAGGGTGCGGAAATGCTGGCGCTGATTGAGTGCATTTATTGGGGAAGCAGTGGACGGCGCATTGAGGATGCTGCTTTGCGGCTCTACATTGGTGAGAGAACGGCCAGACGGCGGCACGGTGATTTTATCCGATTGGTTGCTCAATGTCTGGGTTTTTCAGTGGCTGAGGACAAGCAAACAGATCGGGAGAACGAGCCTATCGATAATTGATTACTCGTTATGCTACTTAAATATGCTTAAAAACGCGTCATTTTTCTGAAAAAACACGCACAAAATGCACTCAAATTATACTTTACTTGTTAATCAACTGGCTTTCTTAGCCACGGAATACATGGCACGAACGATCAACATGCACCCTCCCCGTGCTATCTAGATTGATAACTCGCTTACTGGCGATGGAAGGCTTCCAAACGAAAGGGCGGAATTTTTGCAAGAGGGGCAGACCGTCCTGCCACAAAAAAAGAAGCTCCCAGGCAATATACCTGGAAGCCGCTCTGGATATAGGCGTTTCAAATTCCCAAACGACTAGGAATTTGGATGATCAAGTCTATTTTACAGGGAGGCGGCTACTTTGTCAAATGAGGAAATTGCACTGCGGATCCGGGACGGAGAGACGGAACTTCTAGGAGAATTGTGGGATGGTATCGAAAAACTTATCCGGAAGCAAGCCAACCGGGTCAGCCGCGCACTTGGGGGCAAGGTCGGCGTAGAGGCTGATGATCTGTACCAAACCGGCTATTTTGCTATGGTTGCGGCAGTAGATACATACACGGCAGAAGCCGGATCTTTCGTAAACTGGCTTATGTTCCACCTAAAAACCGCATTTGCAGAGGCTACCGGCTATCGTACTGTAAAGGGGCGGCAGGAACCACTGAGTAATTGTATCAGCTTGGATAAACCCATTGGGGACGACGCAGACAGCGCTGTTTTCGGTGATCTGATCCCGGATCCCCAAGCCGCCGCCACGATGGATGGTATCGAGGAAAGGCTATGGCAGCAACAACTGCATAAGGCTATGGATGCGGTTTTGGATGAACTTCCAAAAGAGCAAAGCACGATCCTACGGCACAGGTATTACGCTGGCCATACTTTAACCGTTATCGGTCAACAACTTGGTATGACTGCTGAAGCGGTTCGCAAGTTGGAGGGACGGGGCCTCAAAGCTCTCCGCCACTATAAGTTGGCACAGAATATCCGACCATTTTATGATTTCGATTACTACAGCGGCAGTAGTTTGGGTGCCTTCCGCAGCTCCGGCATGAGTATCCAGGAACGGTATCTGTTCTGGATGGAGAGAACCAAAAAAGACAAAAAGTTATAAAAGCCGATATTCCCGCGCGCGTGCGCGCGAGAGAGTGCGATCAGTATGTGATGATATGCTAGGTAATTTTATTAACGTGGGAGGAAAAATATGTCGGAAAGAGTTATCGGTCAAAAAAAGGCACACGCGAAACGCCTAGGATGTCATAGGTAAAATTGGAGATAAGTATGGCAAAATACTACATGGATGAAAAAGGCAATTGGGCCGTTAAAAAAGAGGAAAATCAAGAGAAAAAACGGCCGAAGTACACCATTGATGAAAAGGGCAATGTGACGGTGAATACCAACACTTCTGCAGACATTGCACCGGTGCGGACGGATGTTCCCGGAAGTGCGGATTATGAGAGAAAGGCCCAGGCCGGTCTTGCTGCCTATCATCAGAAAAAGACGGAAGCGATCGAGAAAGAGAACAGCAAGAGCGGATTTTGGAAATTTCTTGAGAATATGGCACTTGCAGGCTTGGCTGCCAATGACAATCCGGCAGTTATGTCTATGAACCAGCAGGCGCAGATCTATCGCCAGGATACATCCTACAAGGAAATCAATGAGCGGTGGAGCGAGGATCAGAAGAAGCGGTTCGGCTATTTGTACCAGCAGAGTCCTACCTTTGCTGCCCAGTATGCCGAATCGGTGAACAATGAGATCAACAAAGCAAAGGCCGACGCAGAACGGGAAAAGATCATGCAGCAGGCGGCAAACAGAGGCATAATCGGCAATACGGCGCTTGCACTGCTGCAGGGCATGACGGCATCCGGTGACCTGCTGGATAATATGGCAGAATTCGCCGGCCGCGGCACCATCACCCAAAAAGACGGCCTTACACTGTATGACCGCTCCCAGGCGAATATCGCAGGCTACAGCGAGAAGCTGAACAAGCTGGGTACCATCAATGAGAATGTGCCGGTTCTGGGCGGTAAAGGCTTGGGAGATCTGTACGGACTGGGTTACAGCGCGGCGCAGAGCCTGCTGTACGGCGCAACGGGCAACGGTGCGCTGACCATGATCCAGTTCTTTTCCCAGGCGGCTGCTTCCGGCATCGATGAGACGATGGAGCGGGGCGGTACAGCACAGCAGGCAATGCTCTACGGCATGGCATCCGGCGCGGCGGAAGCGGTGGCGGAGAAGATCGGTATCCATAACCTCTTTAAAAACGCAGGCGCGAAGACCTGGAGCGCTGCCCTGAAAAGCATGCTGAAGCAGGGCGCTGCGGAAGGTATGGAAGAAGCGCTGACGTCGGTGCTGAATACCTTCTCGGATCAGGCGATCATGGGCAAGGAAAGCCAGTACCACCGGGCCGTAGCGGAATACAGCAAGAATATGAGCCAGGAAGAGGCAAAGCGGAAGGCTTTCTGGGATATCATGGAGAGCATCGCCTACGACGCACTGGGCGGTATGGTCACCGGCAGCGGCAACACCATGGTGATGACCGGAGCGAATGCCGCAAAGAATGTCGCCCAGGGAAAAGACGCACTGAGCGGTCTGACCGCCAACGAAAAGAAGGTTGTTGACCACTACTACAAGGCGCTGGTGGCGGAGGAAGCCAAGAACAGCAAAAACGGGAATGTGTCCATGGACAGAAAAAACAAGCTTTTTGAGGAAGCTATCAAGGCCATGGACGAAGGCTCCATCAGCATTGAGACCATCGAAGAGGCACTGGGCGGCGAGAACTACCGGGCATACCAGGATGCTGTCAGCAATGAGAAAGCCTGGCAGGAGGAATTCGACCAGCTCAACGGCATGAAGAAGATGGAAATGACCGGCGTACAGGAGGATAGGCTGGGAGAGCTGCGGCAGAAGCTGGACACCTACAAAAGCGGAAATACCCAGCAGGTACTGAAGGACAAGCTGAGCAAGAATGTGGCGGATCTGGCAAGGGTCAGCCGTCTTTCCGAAAGCTACCGGGAGCGTGACCGCAGATCCCAGGCATTTCAGGCGGACGTCAAGGAGTACAGCGGCAAAGCGCAGCAGATCGTGCAGAAGGCCATCGACAGCGGCATTCTGAACAACACCCGGCGCAGCCATCAGCTGGTGGATCTGATCGCCAAAGTGGGCAGCGACAAAAACCTGGATTTCGATTTCGCCAACAACGAGAAGCTGAAGGAATCCGGCTTCGCGCTGGAGGGTAAGATCGTCAACGGTGTGGTGACGGGAGGCGGTGTGACCGTCAACATCAATTCCGCCAAGGCGCTGAACACGGTTGTAGGTCATGAGATCACCCATGTGTTGGAAGGCTCGGAATTCTACGACGCGCTGAGAGGCGCCGCCATCGAGATGGCAAAGGCAAAGGGCGAGTACGACTCCCGGCTGAAGGATATCGAAGCGCTGTACAGCGAGGATCTTGAGGGCTACGGAGGTGAAACCAGAGCGGCAGCGCTGGAAAAAGAACTGGTGGCGGATCTTGTGGGCGATTATCTGTTCACGGACAGCGCATTCATTGACCGGCTGTACACCGGCAACCGGAACGCATTTGAGAAGATCTTCGACGAGGTCAAGTATTTCTGCCGCATGGCGACCGCCGGCAGCAAAGAAGCCAAGCAGCTGGAGAAGGTGAAGAAAGCATTTGAGGATGCTTACCGCCAGGACGCAAAAAACACCGCCGAAGATGGCGGTGTGCGGTATAGCATTACTGAGCCGTTTGTAGACAGCAATGGAACAAAGTTTGATTCAGCCGTGTTGCTTGATACCAACTTCTTTGATGGACTTAGTCCTCGGAATTGGGGAGAAAAACTTCGTGATTTTATGGAGATGCGGTCAAGTACTGATCCGTTTATCCTTCCGGTTGCTGATGAGAATGGCAATGTCCAACAGCTACAATTCGCAAGCACGCAGGATCGAGTGACGAAGAATGGGCAATCAAATCACAAAGTGTTAGATAAGCTGTCCAGCAGTTCTGACAACATAAGCAAACTGGCAGTTATCCACATCGATGAGATAGTGGATGTGTCGGATGCGGATACACCATATTATACAACTGATAACAACCACCAGTGGCTTGATCAGAATGGTTGGCTCCACCGGACAGCGAATGTCATTAATGCGAAAAACGGAAATGTATATAACCTAACTCTAGATATTGCAAAGGCAAAAGATGGCAGGCATATTTTGTACGCAACCAACGGAAACATAAAAAGAGTTGGAAACGTCCAAGTGAACTCCCTGGCAATCAGGGGCTCGGGGCAGAATTCCAACTCCACGAACAATGTAGCACAAGTTGATTCGACTGTCAAGCGTAAAGATCTTGAATATCAGTACGCTGTCAACCGCGGAGACACAAAAACCGCACAAAAGATGGTAGACGAGGCAGCAAAGGCTACCGGATATACCATTAAAGCATATCATGGGACAGAGGCTGATACTTTTACCATATTCGATAAAGCTAGGATTGGAGAAGCTTCGGGGTTGAGCATCCTTGGAGATGGTTTTTATTTCTCGGAGGGAAAGAAAACAGCTGCACAATACGGAAAAAATGTGCGCGAAGTATATCTGAAGTTGTCAAATCCCTATCATGCCAGTAGCGCAGATGCTTATAGACTCAACGCGAGAAAGCTAGAAAGTGAAGGATACGACGGTGTGATTCTGCCTGCAGCTAATGGTACAGTTTACATGGTACTGGATCCTGAACAGATAAAGTCAGCAGATCCTATTACCTATGATGATGACGGTAATGTTATTCCGATATCTGAAAGATTCAACGCAGGAAAAGAAGATATACGGTATTCTGTTTCCTCCCAGGAGGAACTGGCGCCGGTGCGGAAGGATCTGAGGCCGGGCAGGATCTACGGCAGTGATGTGGAGCTGGCGCCGGTGCGGCAGGATGTGCGGGCGCAGGCGGAAACGGAAGAGCAGGGCGAATATGATGACCTGCCCTTTGAGATGCCGGAGGGGATCGAGCAGGGACAGCTGACGGACGAGGAACTGGAGGAAGATGCCAAGCGCCGCCCCGTGGAGACCGTTGCCCAGCGGCTGGAAGTGAAGTTTGCCAGCCTGCGGCAGGAGCTGCGGGAGAATGAGCAGCAACGGCAGGTATCCAACGATGCCTACGAGCGGAAGATCGAGGAGCTGCAGCAGCGCTATGATGCCAAGCCGAACAAGTACACCAAGGCAGCCAATGCCATCGCCCGGCAGATCTCCAGGCAGAAGCAGCTGCAAAAGCAGCGGGACGCGGAATTTGAAAAGCGGATCCACGATATCCAAAAGAAGATCGACAACACCCGGGAGCTGATCCAGTGGGATCACAGCCGGGAAGATCTGCTGGAGAAGCAGCTGCGGCAGGTGGATGAGAAGCCGTTGCCTATAAGCAAAAAATCAAAACGAAACGGAAAAAGCTTGATATTTGATCAGTTTTCTTGTAATATATTGCGCATAGAGGAGAGGTGATTTTCTTGAACAGTTTTTCTGAAACGCCGGAGTATGGTATCGAAACTGTTTCCCGTAATTTCAAAATGCCTTCTATGCATTATCATGATTCTTATGAACTGTATTTTCTTGAAGTAGGAACACGGGATTATTTTGTGGAGGACAAGTTTTTTACCGTTTCTCCCGGGGAGTTCGTTTTGATCCCACCAGGAAAGCTGCATCGGACCGGGGGCGAATTCTGCGTCAGGACTCTTGTACATTTTACAGAAGAATTTCTTTCAAAATTCTATCAGGATGCCGCTATAGAACAACTGCTGCGTTGCTTTGAAGCGGTGAAGATTACCCCGGAACAAAACAGGCTTCCGTGGCTCCGTTCACTGTTGAGTCAATTGCACGATTGCGGAAACGAAACCGACTTTGCGTTACTTCTGGGTGTGCTGCTGAAGTCTCTTGTTAACTGCGGTAAACAAGAGGTGCAGTTTGGGCAGCTGGGGCAGATCGTTGGTTATATCAATCAGAACTTTGCTGAGATTGAGAATATTGATCAGATCGCCAAGCAGTTCTATATTTCCAAGTATCATCTTTGCCGCGTTTTTAAAAAGACTATGCATGTTACTCTGATCGAATATTTAAATCAAGTGAGATTAAAGAATGCGAGAAAGCTTCTTGAAATTTCAGAGTACGGAATTGGGGAGATCGCACTGCGGTGCGGCTACAGCTCCACAGCATACTTTGGCTGTGTCTTCAAAGAAAACTTAGGTGAGTCGCCCAGTGCGTACCGCAAGCGGATGCGCCATTAGGAATGTCAATATAACGGTATAAGAGATAGGAAACAGCAATATTTCCTATCTCTTTTTTTGTTTTATTGCTGTATGATATCTATATCAACAGCAAAAGGAGCGATCAATATGGCACGGCTATCTTATGCAACTTTGAAAGAGATCGGGTATCAAGGTTTTCTTTTACCGGCGGCACCTGAAAAAGTGCTACAATTTGGAGAGGGCAATTTTCTGCGCGCTTTTGTAAACTACTGGTTTGACATTGCCAATGAAAAAGCAGAGTGGAACGGCAAATGCGTTCTGGTTCAACCAATCCCACAGGGTTTATCGGAAGTGATCAATGCCCAGGAAGGTTTGTACACGCTGTATTTGCGGGGAATGGAGAATGGCAAACAAGTCGATGAAAAACGGATAATCTCATCCGTATCCCGATGTGTGAACCCCTACAGCGCAGAAGGTTTTCGGGCGATGATGGAGGTCGCTGTTTCCGACGATTTGGAGTACATCGTTTCCAACACCACGGAAGCGGGTATTGTATACGATTCGGCATGCGAGCTAACAGATGCCCCCTGCGCGTCATTCCCCGGTAAACTGACACAGGTGCTTTATGCCAGATACCGGGCGGGGAAGTGCGGCGCTGTAATATTGTCTTGTGAGCTGATCGACAACAACGGAAAAGAACTGCTGAAATGCGTAAATCGGTATATCGAACAGTGGGGATTGGATAATGGCTTCCGCAACTATGTCAATGATGCGTGCACATTCTGCTCCACATTGGTTGACCGCATCGTTCCCGGCAGAGTCCGTGATCCTGCGGAGGTTGCGGCAATGGAAGTTGACAATGGCTATGTGGATACGCTTATGGATGTCGGCGAAGTGTTTGGCGTTTGGAATATTGAAGGCCCTGACTGGCTGGAAGAGCAGCTTCCATTTAAAAAAGCCGGCGTAAACTGTTTCGTTGTGCCGGATGTAACACCGTATAAAAAGCGAAAAGTACGGATTTTGAACGGTGCGCACACGGGTACGGTTTTGGGTGCTTACTTAGCCGGTTACGACATTGTACGAGATTGTATGCACGATGATGTCATACTTGACTTTATGAACAAGATGCTTTATGAGGAAGTGGTGCCGGTTCTGCCGCTGGAAAAGGAAGACCTTATGAATTTTGCGTCTGCCGTTCAGGACAGATTCAACAACCCTTTCATCAATCATGAGCTGCTGAGTATTTCCCTGAACTCCACTTCCAAGTGGAGAGCAAGAAATATGCCTACATTTTTGGAGTATACCGAAATGTACGGAACCTTGCCGCCCTGTCTTACTATGAGCTTTGCTGCCTATATAGCGTTCTTTAGCAGCGAGATTCAGGAACTGAATGAAACAGGATTGGTCTGCAGAAGACCGAAGGGGAACTGCTATACCTGCAATGACGATCGCTGGGTTCTGGATTTTTACTATGAGCATAAAAATGACAGCGCCGAAGAACTGGTACATGCGGTTATGACCAATGGGCAGATGTGGGGCATGGACCTGACGCAAATTTCCGGCTTTGAAGCCGCCACAGTGAATAATCTGCATCTGATTCAAACGAAAGGCGCACTGGAAGCGTATAAAAACTGTCTGTAAGGAGAGAAAAATGGCCGAATTTATCAGGATACAACCGAAAGACAATGTAGCGGTAGCGTTGTCACCAATTCCAGCAGGGACTCGGTGGGAAGGGATCACTGCTTTGGAGAATATTCCGCAGGGCCACAAGATGTCGCTGACACCGATAGAAGAAAATGAGAATATTATCAAATACGGCTTTCCGATCGGTCATGCTACGCAGAAAATAATCGCTGGACAATGGGTGCATACCCATAATATGACAACGAATCTGTCGGGAAATGTAGAATACGCTTATGAACTACAGGATAGAAAACTGCAGGAAAGAGAGCCGCTGACATTTATGGGATACCGCAGAAAAAATGGAAGTGTGGGTATCCGTAATGAGATTTGGATCATTCCGACCGTTGGATGTGTAAATGATGTTGCAAAGAAAATGGCGAATGATAATCAGGATCTGGTAACCGGGTCGATTGACGGCCTGTATGCTTATACCCATCCCTATGGGTGTTCTCAAACAGGTGATGATCATGCACGTACCCGCAAATTACTGGTTGCGCTGGCAAAGCATCCCAATGCGGCTGCGGTATTATTCCTGGGGCTCGGGTGTGAAAACCTGACAATGGAACAACTGAAAGCGGAACTGGGAGATTACGATCCCGAGAGAATTAAGTTTCTCGTTTGCCAGGAAGTCTCAGATGAGATGGCGGCAGGCCGCCGACTATTGAAAGAATGCTCGGAAAATGCCTCTCAGTTTACCCGAACGGAAATCGGTGCGGATGAACTTATCGTTGGTATGAAATGCGGAGGTTCTGATGGCCTTTCAGGTGTTACGGCTAACCCCGTAGTGGGCCGTTTTTCAGATATTCTCATTTCACAAGGTGGTACTACGGTGCTGACAGAGGTACCGGAGATGTTCGGTGCAGAAGGCCTTTTGATGAACAGATGTGTGAATGAATCGGTCTTTCAAAAATTCGTTGATATGGTAAATGGTTTTAAAGGCTACTATCTGAACCATGGAGAAACGGTGTACGAGAATCCCAGCCCGGGAAATAAAGCAGGTGGTATTACGACCTTGGAAGATAAATCCTGCGGCTGCGTACAAAAGGGTGGAAGCGCCCCCGTTATGGATGTGATTGCATATGGTGACAGGGTGGTGACCAAAGGACTGAATCTGCTTGATGGTCCGGGAAATGACCTGGTTTCTGCCACCGCCTTGTGCGCCGCAGGGGCACATATTATTTTGTTTACTACGGGGCGTGGTACGCCTTTTGGCGCGCCGATCCCGACGCTGAAAATATCGACCAATACCCAGTTGGCGAAAAAGAAGTCCCGTTGGATCGATTTTAATGCCGGATATGTGGCTGATGGTACACACACGATCGAGGAAACTACCAACGCATTGCTTGATTTTGTGTTTGCTGTAGCATCCGGTCAATCGGTTTTGAATGAGGTTAACGATTTTCGGGAGATCTCTATTTTTAAAAGCGGTGTTGTTTTATAAGAAAGCTGGGATCCATATGGATCCCGGTATTCATTTCATAATGGATGCTTTATATTGTGTTGGTGTCATTTTGGTATGCGCTTTAAAGCACTTTGAAAAGTACTGAGGAGAATCAAAGTGCAGCAAGTCAGATATTTGTGTGATATTATAGTTGCCTTCCCGAATCAGTTTTTTCGCCTCTTTGATCTTTAGTACGTTATAGTACTTCATGATACCGCTGCTTCGGTAAAGAGAAAATAGTTGCTTTACAGTGCTTTCTCCCTTGCCGACAGCTTGGGCAACATCACTGACCGTTATTTTTCCGTAGATATTGCTATGCAGGTAGTCCAGTATTTCTTTAACATGATAGGGAACATCAACGCCGTCAATTACGTAGCTTTGGCGCATCGCTTTTGGTAAAGCATCTTCGTTCCTGCACAGCTTGATCAAAAATATTTCCAGGAGATTTTTGATCATCTGTTTTCCTCCAAAGGGTGCCGGTTCAATGGGCTGCATTTTCTGCAGCAGGGGATTGGTTGGATCCACCAACTGGTAACAGGATAAACCTTCGGCAAATAATGCAGAGAGCAGTGATTTTTCTTCCGCATTCAGCCGGAATATCTTACCTTCAAAGTGTTCCATTGCCTTGCTTCGGCACTGAAAGGTTAGAATACTGACATTGGGTGCGATGCTGTTGTCACCGGAGAGATTGTGATACTCGTTGGGCTTGTGAAATGTCATCTCTCCGCTTTTGAGTGTAAAGCGGTTTTGACCCGCGGTACAGATCATTTCCCCTTTGTCAATGTATACCATTTCCCAAAAATCATGTCTTTCTCCGTCGTAATAAAAGTTTTTGGGAAGTTCCATGTAGAAAATCGTAATGATCTTTTCGATGTTGATGATCTTTTCAAAGCCATATGGTGTAAAATTATCTTTCACAACTGCACCTCCATAGCTGAAATTGTAAATATTATAACTGATTTTGCACTCCATTGTAAATAGGGAATCGATATAATATTTGTAGAAAATCAATAAACAGGAGGTTTATATGTATACAGTTCTTGTAATTTCCTGCCACCCCGATGATATGGAAATCGCATGTGCCGGCACTTTGCTGAAGTGCAAGGAAAGAGGCGACCGTGTCGTTGTTTGCCATCTGTCCAGCGGCAACCTGGGCCATGTTATTATCCCGCCGGATGAGCTGACGGTTATGCGAGCAAAGGAAGCTGAGCGATCCGCGGAACTGGCAGGCTTTGAGATCATCCACAGCAGCTTTGATGATCTTGCCATCTATGACAACAATAAGGAAGCTCGTGATAAGGTCGTGGATGTGATCAAGTCCGTCAATCCTGATTTCATTATTACCCATGACCCTGATGACTATATGCCAGATCATACTGCGGTTTCCCGCCTGGTATTCGATGCCAGTTTTACTGCTACACTGCCCAACTACCATACAAAGGTACCCGGTGCAGCCCGGCTGGTGCCGATCTACTATATGGACACCCTGGCTGGTGTTAACTTTAATCCTACGGAGTATGTGGATGTGACACCCTATATCGATAAGAAACTGGAAATGCTGGAGTGTCACGAATCTCAGGTCGTATGGATGCGCGATCATGACGGTATCGATTTCCCTGATATGGTCAAGACCTGCTCCCGTTATCGTGGTTATCAGTGTGGCGCTGACTATGCGGAAGGCTTCCGTCAGTGTCAGGTCTATCTGAAGGGTACTACCAAGCGTTTGCTTCCCTAATATAATAACAAAGGAGATCATGTTATGAACTTTAATTCTACTGTTAAGGGTTCTGCCCTGGAAGGTTTCTATCCCGCCGGTTGGGATTTTGATAAGATCGATGCTTGCATTGATGCCCCTGAGAAGGTAACCGAGCGCCAGGCTCACTGGAATCCCGGCTTCACACCCGTGCAGTGCGAAAGCCTGAGCGAGTTCGAGACCTACATGGGCCACGAAATCGCAATGCAGATTAAGCTGGCCAAGGAAGCCGGAGAGAAGGTTGCCTTCATCCTGCCCGTTGGTCCTATGGGTATGTATAAGTGGGTTGTCTACTTCCTGAAAGAGTGGAAGGTTTCCTGCGAGCATGTCTACACGTTTAACATGGATGAGTGGGCTGACGGCGAGGGCAACACCCTGGCTTCGGATAACCCCGGCGCATTCCAGTATGCTATGGAGCAGGCGTTGTTCAATCCTCTGGGCGAGCTGACAGTTCCCAAGAATCAGAGAAACTTTGCTACCAAGGAGAACCTGCCTACTTATCCTGAGAAGATTGCTGCTTTGAAGGCAGAAGGCGCGAAGCTGGTACTCGTTTACGGTATCGGTAGAATGTGCCATATCGCCTTCTGGGAACCCACCTTTGCTGCTGATTATGCTACCGCTGAGGAATGGGAGAAGGCACCTTACCGCATTGGTGCAAAGATCCATCCGTTGACTGTTGAACAGAATGCGCTGACCAGCTTTAAGTCCAGAACAACCTTGGTGCCTTGCCGTGCCAACACCATCGGCCCCGGCCTGTTCCTGCAGGCTGACTACGCCATCGGCGGTGCTGACGGCACTCTGGGCAGAGGCATGCAGTGGCAGGGTATGTCCCTGTGGATGACCCTTCGCTACGGCAAGACTCCCTGGATTACTTCTTCGTACATTCCCACTTTGGCAGGCCGCCTCTTCTTCCTGAAGGAACTGGCAGGTCCCCTGGTTGCTGAGTGCAACTGATTCTATGAATAACACAATCAGAAGCGGCATTGCGGTAGCAGGAACCGTAATCGTCGATAAGATCAACGAGATCTCGGCTTATCCTGCAGCCGGTGAGCTGACGCAGATCCGCAGCATTCAAAATGCCATTGGCGGTTGTGTGCCCAATGTTGCCATTGATCTTAAGAAGATCGCGCCTCAGCTTACCATCAGCGCCATCGGAAGCATCGGCGACGATGGAGAAGGCGCGTTTGTAACGGAAACGCTGACGAATGCAGGGCTGGATATTTCCGGGCTTGGCATCAAAGCAGGTGAGAAGACCAGTTTCACGGATGTGATGAGCATCCCCGGCGGTCAGCGTACTTTCTTTACTTACCCCGGTGCCAGTGCAAAGTTTGGTGTGGATGATATTGATTTCGAAGCGTTGGACGCAAAAATCCTACATTTGGGTTATTTCCTGCTGCTGCAGAAGGTTGATGATGGTGACGGCATCAAAATTCTGCAAAAGGCGCTGGAGTACGGCATGGAAACATCCATTGATTTAGTCAGCGAGAACTCAAATCGATATGGTCTTGTTCTGCCTTGCCTGCCTTACACGGATTATCTGATCATTAATGAATTGGAAGCGGGGAAGCTGACCGGTATGGAACCAGCTGATGAGAATTTGCCCGCCATTGCGCAGAAACTGAAAGACCTTGGTGTACGAAAAAAGGTTATCATCCACAAGCCTGACCGTTCTGTTTGTTGTTCCTGTGCGGGTATATCGGTCCTGGGGTCTTACATCCTGCAGGATGGCTATATCCAGGGTACTACAGGCGCCGGTGACGCATTCTGCGCTGGCGCATTGTACGGCATTTACAATGACTGGGCAGATGTAGAAATCATGGAGTTTGCATCCGCCTGTGCGGTTATGGCGCTGGGTAGTGCTGATGCAACCAGCGGTATGAAAACTGAACCGGAAATTAAGGATTTCTGTGAATCCTTTGACAGACGGAATGTTTGATTTCGAAAGGAAATACATATGAAAGCTGTAATGTATGGCGGCGGAAATATCGGTAGAGGCTTTATTGGCACCCTTTTCTCCGCTTCCGGTTATGAGACAATATTTGTTGATGTAGTAGATGTTGTCGTAAATACACTGAACCAGGAGCATAAGTATCCTGTTCGCATTCTGTCAAATGAGGGCCATAAGGACGTTGAAGTTACAAATGTTCGTGCTGTAGACGGCAAGAACGGGGATTTGGTTGCAGAAACCATTGCAGGTGCGGATATTTTGGCAACTGCGGTGGGTGTGAATGTTCTGAAGTTTATCGTTCCCAATATTGCTGAGGGTATCCGCAGACGCATGGACCGTAACGGTGGTCCGTTGGATATTATCATCTGCGAAAACCTAATGGATGCCAATAAGGTCATCGAGAGTATGCTGAAGGCACTGCTGTCCGAAGATGAGCAGGTTTGGTTTGATGCAAATATCGGTCTGGTGGAAGCTTCCATTGGTCGTATGGTGCCGGTTCAGACTGAAGAGATGAAGGACGGCAATCCCATGCGTGTTTGCGTCGAGGGATATGGTTATCTGCCTGTTGATAAGGCTGCCTTTAAGGGACAAATTCCCGATATCAAGAACATGGTTCCCTTTGAACCCTTTGATTTCTACATCAAACGCAAGCTGTATGTGCATAACATGGGCCATGCTACCTGCGCGTATTTGGGCGATCTTTTGGGACTGGAATACATTTATGAGTCCATTGACCGCGATGAAATATTCGCTGTGGTCAAGCTGGCGATGGAAGAGAGCGCGTTAGCTCTTTCTAAGCACTATAGTGTTCCCATGGAGTCTCTTTCTCTGCATATTAATGACCTGCTGTATCGCTTTACGAATGCTGCGCTGAAGGATACCTGTAAGCGCGTTGGCGGTGATCCTGCCAGAAAGCTTTCTGCCCATGATCGCTTGATCGGCGCCTCAACCTTGGTTCAGGAGACCGGGGAAGTGCCTGCCTACATCGCAATCGGTGCTGCGGCCGGCTTGAAGCGCTTCCTGGATGAGAAGGAAATGCATCAGAATGCAGCCAATGCAGAGACTGTCCTGCTGGAAGTATCCGGCTTGGAGAAGGGCAGTGCGCTAGTTGAACGAATACTGGACATGTATTGTTTGATTCAGAGTGGCAGTACCATTGGTCAGCTTCGCCGTGAGGCCGATAAGATTAAGGCAGCAAATAGAAGTAATGTAATTTGAGCGAGAGGAAATTAACATGAAGAAAATTCGATGGGGTGTTATCGGTGCGGGTGGTATTGCCGACCGCAGAACAATTCCCGGCATGATGCTTTGTGAAAATGCTGAGTTGATCGCAGTTATGGAGATCAATATGGAATTGGCTGAAAAGTGCAGGGCAAAATGGAATTGCAAAAAGGCATACGACAACGAAACAGACTTGCTGGCAGACCCTGAAATTGATGCTGTGTATATTGCATCTCCTGTTGGTTTGCATGCGAAACAAGCTATGGCTGCAGCAGATGCCGGCAAACACATTTTGATTGAAAAGCCTTTGGCCATGACTGCGGAAGAGGGTCAGAAGGTGGTTGATTACTGCGAAGCCAAGGGAGTTAAGATCGCTGCCGGCTTGATGATGCGCTTTGGCTCCTACATCCAGGCGATGAAAAAAGCCATTGCAGAAGGCAAAATCGGCAAGCCAGTTTCTGGTTATGCACAGTTTACCTGCTGGTATCCCGACATCCCTGGCGCATGGCGGCAGACAAAGGCAGCCGGTGGCGGTGGTGCGATGATGGACATGGGCGTACACTGCATTGACTTGATGCAGTATATTTTGGGTTGCAATGTGGCACAAGTCGCTGCATTCCACGATACTTTGAGCTTCAAATATGAAGTAGAAGACTCCTCTATGGTCATGATGCGCATGGAAAATGGCTGCCAGTGTGTGGTTCAGTCCAACTTCAATATTCCCGATGAGGCTTCTACCTGGCGCGTTGAGGTGTTTGGTGACCGCGGTCGACTGATGGGTAGTGGTGTGATCGGACAGGTGGATGGTGGCACGCTGGATGCGATGTTCCTTGGCGAGCAGGGTGGATATGATGCGCAGCAGGATAAGGAAAATGCAGCTGGTCAGACTATTGCTGTAGAATTCGGCAACACCTATGAGCGTGAAATTTCCAGTTTTTCCAATTCTTTGCTCACTGGCGCACCTTTGGAAGTACCTGCACAGCAGGCGGTTCACGTACAGCGTGTTATGGAAGCCGCTTACCGCTCCAATGATGAACGGATTATCGTTAAGGTTTAACAAAAAATGGCCGACCCTCTTGGGTCGGCCATTAATTATTTGCTCTGATCCATTGCCACAAGCCCGGAGCAGTACCGCTTGATTACGTGTTCTATATGGCTTTTTAAAAGCTCAGCGGACAAAGAAAAATCTCCCTTGCAAATAGTATCCGCCAGTATCCTGTGGGATGCATTATTGCTTTTCGGAATGGTAACATGATTTCGTGTTTGATAGATGCAGAGCTTGACTTCGGTAATAATGGAATCATATAAATTAAAAAGGCGGGGACTTCCAGCGAGACTAACTAACTTACTGTGAAATCGAATATCTGCCTGCACATATTCGTCCCACTGCTGTTGTCGATTGATGGATTCCAGCTCGTTGACAATTGCATATAGCTCTCGTGGAACGATTTTTGAATTGATGATTGTCGCAACCGCTTCGGTCTCAAGAAGGGTTCGTAAGTGAAATATTTCCTGCACATCGTTAACAGTGAACCGTTTGACGGACACACCTTTATTTGCAACCTTCGTTAGTAGGCCGCGGGCAAGTAAGTGGGCAATAGCTTCCCGTACTGTATTTCTGCTGACACCATAGCGAGCAGCAAGTTCATTCTCTATAATACGTTCGCCCGGTGTGAATGTTTGACAGAGAATGTCTTTTTCCAGCGCGCTGCGTACAGCATCCACGGTCGAGACTATCTGAATGGGAGAAGATTCCATATGACGCACCTCCTTTTTTATATAATACCATCTAATGTATTGAAATTTCAAGATAAAAAACTTGTGTTGATAAATGTAGGATTGTTCAACAATGCGTTGACATTTATTCCTGATGCATGTATAATAAGCAAAGAACTGGGAGGGGATTTTATGCGAATCGATGAAATCGATCAGAACCTAAGAATAGAAACTGAAATTTCTGAGCCGGACCTTGTTTGGCTGAATGCCCGTGATGTGCCTTTTGTAATTACCGGTGTTCTGTATGATGAAGTGCAGGGGTGTTTTGTACGTCTGCCACAGAACATTGCCGACAGTGTTTCCGACGGCGTAGCTAATTTAAATCACCACACTGCCGGTGGCAGGGTCCGCTTTCGATCCGATTCCACATGTATTGCTATTAAGGCCGTAATGGCAACGGATTATTTGATGTCCCATATTACACTGATCGGTCAGTCGGGGTTTGATCTCTATCGTAAGGTTGAAGGTGGACAAGACCTGTTTCACCAATCATTTAGGCCGCCAATGGGCATGCGTTCTGGTTATGAATCTGCCGTAATGTCAAACGGTAAACTTTGTGATTATACCATTAACTTCCCACTATATGACGGTGTGAAAGAACTCTACATAGCACTTAAGAAAAACTCAATTTTGGAGGCGCCAACACCTTATACATATCAAAAACCTGTGGTATATTACGGGTCTTCCATTACACAAGGCGGCTGTGCCTCCAGACCAGGTAATAGTTACCAAGGAATTTTGAGTCGACGTTTGGATACAGACCATGTTAATCTTGGATTTTCCGGCAGCGGCAGAGCAGAGAAAGAAATGGTTGATTATCTTGCTTCGCTGGATATGAGTGTGTTTGTGTGTGACTATGATTATAACTGTCTTTCTCCCGAACATCTGTGGAAGACTCACTTGCCACTGTATAGAACGATCCGTCAAGCGCATCCGCAATTGCCGATTATATTCATTTCAGCACCAACAGTATTAAAGGAACCTGAGAATTTTTCGGAGCGTAGAGCGGCTGTACGCGCGACTTATGATACTGCTGTTGCTGAAGGCGACTCAAACGTCTACTACATTGATGGTGCTGAGCTTTTTGAAGGCGAATGCTGGGACAGCTGTACCGTTGATGGAGTCCATCCCAATGATTTCGGTTTCTACCGAATGGCTATTCGTATTGAAAGAACACTAAAGCCTATTTTGGAAAAAATAGGAGATTTATAATGGGTGAAAACATACTGATCAAACGGCAGGATCTGGAAGAGAGGGTTCTGAAAATCCTTACTACATTAAATGTAAGCTGTGAGGATGCCAAGATGATTGCAGACACATTGATCCAAGCGGAAGTGTGGGGCGTTACATCCCATGGCATTCTCAGATTGGAACACTATGTTCGATGTCTGCAGTCAGGCGGTATTCTGCCAAATGCAAGCTTTACTGTAGAACAACAGTACGGGAATTGGGTACGCGCCAGCGCTAACGGCGGCCTGGGCATTCCTGCCAGCTGCAAAGCTACTGAATTGGTAACCAAGTTGGCCAAGGAACATGGCATTGCAATTGTGAACCTGAAAGAGAGTCACCATAACGGTGCGGAAGGTGTTTATGCCCATGCCATTGCCAAAGAAGGTATGATTGGCATGGTTATGAGTACAGGAAACCCCATTATGGCTGTTACAGGAAGCTGTGAGGCAACCATTGGTAATAATCCATTTGCCTATGCGGTGCCTGCGGGCAAATACAACATCTTGATGATGGATGTTGCTATGAGCGCTGTCGCCGATGGCAAGGTTCAGGTCGCAAAAGCTACCGGCAAATTACTCGAACCTGGCTGCATTTTGAATAAGAACGGAAAACCAAGTGTGATACCGGATGACTATCTAAGTGGTGGTGTTCTGCTGCCTTTTGGCGCGCATAAAGGTTACGGTTTATCTGTTATGGTTGAGTGCATGGCGGGTATTATGTCCGGCGCGGCGCTGACACACGACATTGACTCATGGAATAAGAAACCGGGGAATTGTGGTAATACTGGCCATATGTTTATGGCGATGGATATTTCCAAGATGATGGCAGTTGAGGATTATACCAAGTCTGTAGAGACTATGATTGAGCAATTTAAGACTGCGAAAAAAGCCGAGGGCGTTAGCGAGATATTCTTCCCTGGCGAACTGGAGCAACGACGCGCAGCATTGACCGGCGATATGGTCAGATTGCTACCTTCTACATGGGAAAAACTCGAGCTTGCCGCACAGTATACTGGTATCACACTGTAAGGAGGATGCATAATGAGTAAATTGATCGCCTTGAAAGAAAAGCTTGCTGCCCGTCAGCCTGTCCTATCTACCACAATTGCGAATTTAACCTGGTCCGGTATCATTCAGAAAGCTGCTGCGTTTGATTTTGACATGATGATGTTTGACCTTGAACATGGCACATTGGCTATTGAATCCGTGGAAGGTTTGCTGCGGATGTGCCGACTTTGCGATCTTCCTTCTGTGGTCCGTGTGCCTGATTGCGTTCCTCATTTGATCTCCAAAACTCTTGATATGGGTGCGGACGGTGTGCTGATCCCTAGAGTGGAATGCCTGGAGCAGGTGGAGACAGTGATCCGGTGCGCCCGCTATTACCCCCGCGGACGAAAGGGCTGCGGCGGTTTCTCCAATTTGCGAGCAGAAGATAAAGGTAGCGTGGATTGCTATAACGATAACCGCCTGATATTTATTCAGATGGAATCCAGCGAAGGCCTGGAGATTCTTCCTGAGATACTTGATAAGTACGGCAAAGAACTATCGGGTGTTCTCATTGGACCTTATGATACATCCATCATGATCGGCACACCGCTGGATATTCTCAGCGATGCTATGACCGGTTACATTGGTAATGTTTTTTCGATTTGCAACGATTATGGTATTGCCTGCGGCAGCTTTGTTGACGGACCTGCGTTATTTACCCGTTACCGTGACCTGGGTGCAAATATATATTGGACCGGTACAGACATCGGTATGCTCTGCACTGGCTTTCAGATGACATGTGATGCTTTCAAAAAAGAAGTAAAATAAATATTATGCGGCAGCGGGTAAAACTTGCTGCCGCTTTTTACTTGAGTCTTTTTATGACTTGTGGTATACTGTTAGCGATATATTTGTACGAAGGGGAGATATTATGAATCCTTATGTTGGACATCCGTCACAAATTTATGGTATCGAAGAACATCGTCTCGTAGGTGGCAAGGGTGATGGCATGCGTTTGTTGCACGTTCGTAACGGCCAAGGCCTGGAGTTGACAGTATCCATTGACCGCTGTGCGGATATTTCCCGTGTAACCATAGATGGTATGAATGTGGGTTATTTGTCCCCCTGTGGCTATGTTGCGCCGACATACTATCAGAATGAAGGCTTGGGGTGGCTGAAATCTTTTACTGCCGGTTTTTTAACTACCTGCGGTTTGGAAGCGGCAGGGAGTCCCTGCACCGACGATGGCGAGGATCTTCCTTTACACGGAAGTATTGCCAACACTCCGGCAGAGCATGTGTATTGGTATGAGACTGATTCTGAACTTATCATTTGCGCTACAATTAGAGATGAAGTGCTCTTTGGCCGTAAATTTCAAATGGACAGAAAAATTAGCGTTTCTTTGTCGGAGAATGTGTTCTGCATCCAGGATAAAGTAGCAAATACATCCGACAAAACACAACCTTTGCAAATTTTGTACCATATGAACATGGGCTACCCGCTCCTTGATGAAGACAGCATTGTTACAATACCGGGTTCTTCCGTGAAGGGCCGCGATGAGAATGCCGAAGCTCATATTCATAGCTGCCTGAAGATGGAACAACCACAGCCAGGCTACCAGGAGCGCTGCTATTATTTTGAATTTGATAATAATGAGGGGAGCGCATCCATTTACCAGCCGAAGTACAACAAGGGACTTTGCATTACCTTTGACAGAAATACACTGGATTGCTTTACAGAATGGAAGATGATGGGGTATCGTGATTATGTTCTTGGCTTGGAACCGGGAAATTGCTACCCTGATGGTCGTGATGTAATGCGTCAACTGGGAAAACTGAAGTTTTTGGAACCTAATCAAAGTTGCACTTTTGATATCCGAGTTAGTTTCTTTGAGAAATAACTACATACCGTTTATGATTGGCTCTTCTTTATGCAAAATAGGTAGAAGGACTGATTTATGTGACTAGAAAGAGATGAACGCAGATGAATGCTTTAAGTAGTGAGATTTATAATACAATCCCACAAAAAGATAAGGTGCTGCCCACGGAAAACCTTAAAATTAGTGAACCAGCATTGAAGTATGCTGGTAAGATTAAGGAACTGTTTTTGTTAAGGCTTGCTGAGGGCAATTTGAAATACGTATCCAATGTTCGTGAGCAGGCGAAGCAATTGAATATTTCGACCGAGCAAAAACACTATGTTGTTTTTGCTGTGTCTGTTGACGATTCGAATGATGCTATTCACGGCGATGCCGCGATCTGCATGTTTGAAGATAAGGTAAGAAGCAGCAAATTTGCAGTTGACTATTTTATGGCGTGCAGAATTGATATGTATAGTCGCCTTATTTGTATTGTAAATGTGGATGCTCCCTACACGGACTCAACGCGACTGGAAGAAGCGATCCTACAGCTAGTGAATGCAGTAAATCATGAAACCGGGGTGCGATTATGCTACGGAATCGGTGCGTTTGTCGATAAATTGGAACTTCTTTCTGAGTCTTATGATTCAGCGATTTCTATTTTGGAGCACAATCTGAAAATTAAGAATAATGCAGCATCCCTAACAAATAGCGATTACTTTAAGAACAGTCAGGAAATTCACAAAAAATTGTTGGATATGTTCCGCGGCGGTGATATTACCAGTATTCAAACGGCGGTGAAGCAACATGTGAATTCCATACATTTGAATGTTCCTGGCAGGCAAGTTTTGATCGAACGGTTTGCTGTGCGTTATCTGCAGAATATTACAAATGAATGCATGAGGTTAGGCATTACACTGGAGCGCTTTGAAAGCTATGTTCCAGCTGTTGTGTGTCTGATGCAGCTTGACAGTGCAGGTAGTGTTGACGTGCTTTTGCAATTGACAGAACAAATTCTGAAGTATATTAGTGTTCATAGAACAAAAGAAGGCAGTCATTTATTGAATATGGCAAAAGACTATATACAAGAAAATATAAGTAACGAAAAACTGGATTTGGCAACGGTTGGCGATCATGTGGGTTTGTCGCGGGTTTATTTCTGTAAGCTATTTCATCAAATGGAAGGCATTAGTTTTAGTGCTTATTTAAAAAAAGTTCGTATAGAAAAAGCAAAACAACTATTACTGACTACCAATATGAGAATTTTCGAGGTTGGTAACGCTGTTGGTTTTTCTCACGCCAAATATTTTGGTCAAGTTTTTAAAGAAACAGTTGGGCAAACACCATTAGAATTCAAAAAAGGTATTAGTTAAGAAATATAAACACTTTTATATGAGGTCACAATTATGGATGTAGAATCTGCAATCAGGCAAAGAAGAACGATACGCCGCTTTCAACAGTTACCGATCGATGAAAACCAACTCAGGGAGCTGGTCAAACTTTCAAGATTATATGCTTCCGGCGGTAACCTTCAGCCGATTCGTTATATAGGTGTGCTGGACGAGCAAATGAGAAACGATGTATTCGAGAATCTCCGTTGGGCAGCTTATTTGCCCGGCTTTGAGATTAGCGATAATCAGCGTCCGATGGGATATGTGATCCTAACTTGCCACGCACCGGCAAAAAGGAATTGTCAGTTTGACCTTGGCGCAGCAGCGACTACACTGATGCTGGCAGCCGAAGGACAGGGAATCGCTACATGTTGCCTGGGTTCCTTCGGACGCGAAAGAATGATTGAAATACTTGGTTTGCATGATGAAGAGCCACTACTTGTCATTGCACTGGGTTACCCGGCACAAAAAAGTAAAGTGGTTGATCTGGTTGATGATGTAAAATACTACGAAAATAAAGATGGCTGTCTGTGTGTTCCCAAGAGAACGATGGATGATTTGTTGACGTTGTATTAAAAAACAGGCTTGCCACGATCATTGGCAAGCCTGTCCTTTGTAATCAGATATGTTATTTGTACATTGCCATGTACGGACCGTGGGCTTCAATCATTTCGTTCACCATGGAAACGATTTCATCAATAGTCAACTCTGCTGCAGCATGGGGATCCAGCATGACAGCATTGATAATGTCTTCTCGCTTTTTGGTACGTGCTGCTTCAATTGCGAGGAGCTGAGGGTTGATATTTGTCATGTTCATTGCTGCCAAAACTGGAGGCAAGTGGCCGACAAAGGTTGGATGGATTCCTGTGCCATCTACCAAACAAGGTACTTCTACACAGGCATGTTCGGGGAAATCCTGGATCAAATGACCGGTATTTAGAACGTTGCCGCCGATCTGATAAGGTGTATTCGTATAGACTGCATCCATAATATGGGAAGCATACTCGCGGCTGCGTTCGTGACTCAATTCCCGATCATTGAGCAATTTTTTGCTTAAGGTATTCCAATCATTGATCTGTTTGATACAGCGTCTTGGGTA
The DNA here is from genome assembly GCA_045578895.1 of Faecousia sp. Lineage (GTDB taxonomy): Bacteria > Bacillota > Clostridia > Oscillospirales > Oscillospiraceae > Faecousia. The sequence goes on from JAZNLC010000053.1 coordinate 55,848, forward strand.
CTCATCCAGTGGGATGTTAAAACGCTGGATCAGCTCCGGATGTTTGGCCTTGATATAAAAAGGATTGTACTCGGCATTGTGTTCGCTGGATTCCGTACAATAATAGCCAAACTTCTCAATGTAATCAAAGCGAACCATGTCATTGTGAATTTGTGTGGCATTTTTTTCTTTTGCTCTGCGGCGGATCTCCGGGTACAGATCATTGCCGTACTTGTCCTGAATGGACAGGAGCCAGCCCATATGATTGATACCGGCGATTACTTCCTTGCGGCCATCCAGCTTGTCCTGCATGTCCAGCATTTCAAACAGATGCTTTGTGCAGACCTGAACACTGTGGCAGAGGCCGACTGTTTTGACACCGGTGTAGCGAAGCATGAAACCAGTAAGCATTGCCATGGGGTTTGTGTAATTCAAAAACAGCGCATTGGGGCACACTTCTTCCATATCTCGCGCAAAGCCTTCCATGACCGGAATTGTACGCAGCGCACGCATGATACCGCCAACACCAAGTGTATCGGCGATAGTTTGCTGCAGACCGTATTTTTTCGGTATCTCAAAATCGATCACGGTGCAGGGCTCATATCCGCCTACCTGAATGGCATTGACTACGAAGGTCGCGCCACGCAGTGCATCCTTTCGATTCTCCTCGCCCAAGTAGGTTTTGATGACAGCCCTGTTTTGGTTGATATTATGATTCAAAGTCTCCAAAATTCGAGCACTTTCTGTTAAACGCACACCGTCAATATCATAAAGCGCAATCTCACATTCCCGTAGGGAAGGAGTGCACATTACGTCACCGAGAACATTTCGTGCGAAGACGGTGCTGCCTGCGCCCATAAAAGTAATTTTCAGCATAGTAGAACATCCTTTCTATATGATTGCTACAAGTACAGTATATCAGAAACTCTTGTATTCAGTAAATAGCGAAAACAATTTATAATTTGTCAAAATCATATTTAGAGGTGATTTTTGTGCATCAATGTTTATATCCCGTCTATCCGGAAAGTGAGAGCGTATATGTCAGTGCTTTTGGCATGGAAATGGATGGAAAGAATGCTTTTTGGGGTCCTGGCAGAAGAAAAGAATGCATCGTGCATTATGTGCTAAGCGGAGAAGGTTGGTTTAACGGACAGCTGATCCATGAAAACCAGGGTTTCTACATTGAGGCTGGAGATCTGGTTGAGTATAATCCAAATCCAAACAATCCGTGGAATTATTTTTGGATTAATTGCTCAAAAGAGTTTGCTGAGCATTATTTAAAACCGCATCTGCCAACCAACGCTTATGGCATTTTTGATTATTCCTTTAAAAATAAGCTTCTTAAGATTATTGATAAAATCTTTCGCTCTGATCATGACATGGGGATTGTGGAGTCGTTTGGCTATACCTTCTCTATACTAATGCAGCATGTTCCAAAACCGGCAGTTGGCTCTAAGTCTCACAATTATATCAGACAGGCAAAATACTACATTGACAGCAATATTAACAGGAGACTTCTTGTTTCTGATGTTGCCGAAGCGATTGCTGTGAACGACAGATATTTATATTCGCTGTTTGTAAAGCATGAGGGTGTATCCGTAAAAGAATACATCATGTTAAGAAAACTGGAAACGGCGGAGGATCTGCTGGAGAGTACGGACTTATCGATCGCTGATATTGCGTTCGCAGTTGGCTTTACAGATGTTTTCAGTTTTTCAAAAGCGTTTAAAATCAAATACCATATCCCGCCGACAAAATATAGGGAACAAATGAAATGCTGATGTGAAACATCTTCGGTTGATTTTTAATATACAGTTGACATTGGAAATAAAATGTAGGATAATACAGCAAAGTATGCGGATTACATCTGCGTATTTTTCTCAAAATTGGAATGTGTTCTACAAAAATAATTTGCACTATGTTAGGAGAATAATCATGGAATGGATCACAAAAGGATTTGAAGGATTTTTCAAGGGTACCATGGAAAATGGCGGTCAGAACCTGTATGTATCGAAAAAAGGTGTTCTGCAGCGTATTTTTCAGTATGATTTGAATTTGGACGGCCATCCCGATATTCTGTTTGGTAACAGCCAAAGCATGTTTGAGCGTCCTCCTGTCTATGTTTACAGCAACCCGCTGAAGGAGCAGAAGGCAGTGGAACTGCCGACGAACGGTCCTTACGACGGCTGCATGGCCGATCTGCACGGCAGCGGTTATCAGGATCTGATCATTGCCTGCCAGAGTGACGGTCAGCATAGCGATATTGCCTCTATGATTTATTTTGGCAGCGAGGAGGGCTATACTGAGAAGTACCGCCTGGAACTGGCTGCACCCAATGCCAAGAGCGTCTGCGTTGGCGACTTTAACGGCAATGGAAAGCTTGACATTATGTTTGCTTCCAACGGCAAGCTGCGTATGTTCTTCCAGAGAGAATGTGGCTTTGGTCCCGCTGACCTGATTGATTATGATGTAGAAGTTGAAAATGTCGCCTCTGCTGACTTTGACGGCGACGGTTTCTGCGATGTGGTCTTTAAGAACAAGGACGGCAAGGCCGGTATCATCTTTGGTTCCAAGGATGGCCTGGATGTTGACAACATCCTGTGGCTGGAGACTGCCGGCGGCAAGGACAAGGAAGAACTGGAAGGTTCTACCGCCGGTGCCGCTGCCGGTATGACTTCCTGGCGGCCCTGTGTTGTCACTGTCAATGGCGTACAGTATCTGTTTGTTGTGGAAGGTGAGAAGTTCTACCTCTTCACCTGCAATGCACAGCGTGAGATTACAGTGGCAAAGACTTTCGACTGCCCCGGCGCGGTTTGCGTTGCCGCTGCTGACGTCAACGGTGATGACTTTGAGGAGCTTGCTGTCGCTGTGTTTGCTGATCGTGTTAAGGAAGCTGACTGCCGTGTCTACAAGGGCAGCGAGAATGGCTTCTGTGATTGCTATGAGACCCTGTCTTTGAAGGGCTGTGTCAGTGTTACCTCCGCAAACCTGGATGGCAAGAAGTTTATTTTCTGCCGTACCGGCGAGCATATTGAAAAGGAAGTTCCCTGTCCCGTAGTGACCTTGGATGCAAATGGCAAGATCCAGGTGGTTACTGAGCTGATGGCCGGTGACTGCGGAACTATCGTAGCAGGTAAGCCCGCTGGTGGCGAAGGTGATGATACGGTTGTCATGATCAACCATATGCTCAACCGCGGCAGAGGCCACGAAGACGTTTGGGTCTACCTGGGTGGCGAGGATGGTTATGTTCCCGGTCGCGTTGCTGCCTTCCCCGGACACTCCGCGGTTGGCGGCGCTATGCTGGACTTCTTCGACACCGGCAAGGTTGACGTTTGGGTCGATAACTGCTTTGAAGATGCTGCTTATATGGATGACGGCAGCTACATCTATGTTAATGACGGCAATAACAACTGGCCTGCCGAGAATAAGATCGTGATCCCCACTGTCCGTGGCCACGGTGCTGCTCTCGGTGATTTCCGCAAGTCCGGTTATATTGACATTGCCGCCGGTGGCTTCCGTAACCGCGAGCTGCGTATTTTCCACGGCAGCGAGAATGGTTACTCCCTGGATAACTGCACCAAGATCGTATTTGGCCCTGATGACGAAGGCTATGAGCCCCCCAAGTACTATGAGGAGCAGCCTTTGGAGATGACTGACCGTGAAAAGGAACTTACTGCTGAGTTTGGTGAGATCCGTTGGGTTTTGGCTGCTGATGTCAATGGTGACGGCTGGCTGGATCTTATCGTTTCTCAGATCATTGGACCTCGCTGCTTCATTCTGTGGGGCGGCCCTGAGGGCTATTCCAAGGAACGCATGCAGGTTCTCCATACCGACGGTGTCGCTTCCGCAACGGTGGCTGACCTGAACGGCAACGGTTATCCCGATCTGATCCTTGCTTCCCACATGTCCACGAAGAAGAATGACAAGTATGAGTCCTACATGACCATCTACTGGGGCGGCCCTGAGGGTTACAAGGAAAACCGCAGAACCCAACTGCCTACTTATTGCTCCAACTCCTGCACCGTCGGTGACTTCTCCGGCCAGGGCAAGCTGGATCTGTATGCCGTTGCTTACCGTACCAGCCGCTGCCGTGATATTATGTCCCATGTCTATCTGAATGACGGCAAGGGTAACTTCGGTCTGCGTAATGTACAGTACCTGTTCAACCATTCTGCATCCGGTTGTGTTGCCGGCGACTTCAACGGTGACGGCTATACAGACCTGGCGATTGCCTGCCATAAGGAATACGGCAACCATGTTTCTCACTCCTTTATCTTCTGGGGTGGCCCCGACGGCTTGAGTTTCGATCGGAAGACAGTTCTGCCCACGATTGGACCTCACGGTATGAGCACTGTGGATCCCGGCAACATCATGGACCGTGGTCCTAAGGAACACTATACTTCTGAAGTAAATGTTCTGCCTGAAGGCGCAAAGGTCACATCCGTTGCGTGGGAAGGCGTGTGCACTTCTACCAGCTGGGTGGAAGTGGAGATCCGTGCAGCTGCTTCTGCTGCTGAACTGGAATCCGCCGCTTGGCAGAGCGTTGAATCCGGCGCGGACATTTCCGGCCTGAATCTGACCGGTGCCGTTCAGTATCGACTGGCTCTTTGCGCTAAGTGCGCATGCGGCACGCCCAGAATTGAAAGCGTAACCGTCAAGTATGAATAATTGAAATGAACAAGGCGAGGCTAATAACCTCGCCTTGTTTGCAAAGAGGAGTAATATTATGATTGTACCTCGTTATTACGAAGATCTCACTGTTCTCCATGAGAACACTATGCCGAATCGCAGTTATTATATTCCGGCATCCGTGCGGATGGACAACTTAGTGGATGATCGTTGTGCGTCCGATCGTTTGCAGCTTCTCAGCGGAGATTGGAAGTTCCGGTATTTTTCCAGCGTCTATGATCTGAAAGAAGAGTTCTTTGCCGTTGGCTATGATACTTCTACTTTTGATACATTACCGGTTCCCAGTAACTGGCAGATGCACGGCTATGATCTGCATCATTATATTAACAGCCGTTATCCGTTCCCTGCGGATCCTCCTTATGTGCCCCACGACAATCCCTGTGGTGCTTATGTAACAAAATTTGAATTCCATAAGAATGCAGATGCTCCGTTGACTTATCTGAATTTTGAAGGTGTCGATTCCTGCTATTATGTTTGGCTGAACGGTAAGTATGTCGGCTATAGTCAGGTTGCCCATTCCACCAGCGAGTTCGATGTGACCGGTCATCTTTGCGAGGGTGAAAATACCCTCGCGGTATTGGTGCTGAAATGGTGCGACGGCAGCTATCTGGAATGTCAGGATAAGTTCCGCTGGAACGGCATTTTCCGGGATGTATATCTTTTGAACCGCCCTGTGAATATGCTTTGGGATTACTTTATTACCAACAAACTGGAGCAGGGAAGTGCTACGGTCACCGTTCGGACAAAGACACTTCCTGAGGATGCGTCCGTACAGATTTCTCTGTACGATCCTTGCGGTAAACTGGTTGCATCTGCAAAGGCGGAAGAATGTGATGATGATCATTTCTGCCAGAGCGCTGACTTAACGGTTATTGAACCTCTGCTTTGGAACGCTGAACAGCCCAATCTTTATACGATCGTTTTGGAAACAGAAGGGGAGACAATTGTCGATTATGTAGGTCTTCGTGAGATCTGTATCAAGGATTGTGTCGTATATCTCAATGGCGTGCCTGTTAAATTCCGCGGTGTCAACCGCCATGAGTCCGACCCTGTTAAGGGCTATGTCATTGATGTGGAGCAGACAAAGCGGGAGCTGAAACTGCTGAAAGAGTATAATTTCAACGGCATTCGTACCAGCCATTATCCCAGCCATCCCGTGTTTTATCATCTGTGTGACCGTTACGGCTTCTATGTGATCGATGAAGCGGACATTGAGGCCCATGGCGCACAGCATTGCTGGCATGATGGAAAACTCAGTAACAACAAAAAATGGAATGTGATGGTGGCCGATGATCCTGATTTCATTGGTTCCATCGTGGACCGTGTGCAGCGGATGGTGCAGCGGGATAAGAACCGTCCCAGTGCTGTGATCTGGTCCATGGGTAACGAGTCTGCCTACGGCTGTGGTTTTGAAATGGCTTTGGCCTGGACGAAGTCTTTTGATCCCAGCCGCTTGACCCATTATGAATCTGCCCGGTATGTCGGCGACGATCGTAAGTATGACTATTCCAACCTGGACCTTTGGAGTGAGATGTACGCTTCTTTGGAATTCATGGATGAATATCTGAAGAAGGGTCCTGATAAGCCCTTTATCCAATGCGAATACTCCCATGCAATGGGCAATGGCCCCGGCGACCTGGAGGATTACTTCCAAAAGTTTGAGTCTGACCCTCGTTTCTGCGGCGGCTTTGTGTGGGAATTCCTGGACCATGCCGTGTTTAAGGGCTATGCTGATAACGGCAAAGCTATGTATTTCTACGGTGGCGATCATAACGAGCCGGTGCATGACGGAAACTTCTGCATGGACGGTTTGGTGTACCCGGACAGACGGCCCCACACCGGCATTATGGAATTTAAGAATGTTCACGGTCCTGCCCGTGCGGTCTACGATCAAGAGACCGGCGTGGTAACGCTGCGCAATAAACTGGCGTTCCTGGATTTGAAGGACTACATGGCGGTTTCCTATGAACTGACTTGCGACGGAATCCTTGTATCTGCCGGTGAAGTAGGGGAGCTGCCCTCTGTTTTGCCCGGATGTGAAGGTAGATTTGTTCTGAAAATATCTGTTCCGGATAGAGGTAAATGCTATTTGAAGCTGAACTACCTTTTGAAAAATGCTACCGAATTACTTCCTGCCGGGCATCATCTTGGTTTTGATGAGTTCAAGCTGGAGAATGTTGATTCCAGAAATCAAGAGGCATTGCGGCTGCTCACTGCCCATACGGAAGGTGACTTGGCGGTGACAGAGGATGATGAATGGATCACCGTCAGCGGAAGTAACTTTACTTATGTATATAGTAAGCGCTCTGGCCTTTGGGAATCCATGGAATTTGGTGGTAAGAAGCTGATCGAAAAGCCTATGGAGCTGAACATTTGGCGTGCGCCTACGGACAACGATCGTAATATGAAAGGTTCGTGGATGCTGGCAAAGCACCATGTAGCCTACGCCCGTGCCTATGAATCTTTTGTTTTGGAAGAAGACGGTGTCGTTCGGATCGAAAATACCATGTCTATTGCCGGTATGACTACCCGTCCGGTGGTTCGCATGACCACTGTTTGGACAGTGGAACCTTCCGGTGCGATTGATCTGAATATGAATGGTGCAATGGATGAAAACTTCAGAATGATTCCCAGATTTGGCATCCGCATGTTCATGCCCAAAGAAATGGAGCAAGTCCGTTACTTTGGCCTTGGCCCAGTTGAAAGTTATGTAGATAAGTGCAGAGCCAGCTATCATGGCCGGTTTGAAACGACGGTCACAGATCTGCACGAAGACTACCTGCGTCCCCAGGAAAACGGAAGCCACTGTGATTGCGACTATCTCTGCATTCGGAGCGAAGAAGCTTCTTTGTCGGTCGGCGGTGAGAACACTTTCTCCTTTAATGCTTCTCACTATACCCAGGAGGAACTGACCCAAAAGAATCATAATTTCGAGTTGGAAGAGAGTGGATATACAGTGCTTTGTATTGATTATGCCCAAAACGGTATCGGCTCCAACAGCTGTGGCCCCGTCCTCTTGGATCGGTATGCACTCCATAAAGATGCTTTTACCTTCCGAATCCGTATTGTACCCGGATGCTGATGGTCGGTAACTGTCGCGCTGCTGTTATATTGTGGGTAACGGTAATTGAATCACAAAATAGCGAGATTTAAAGTCTGCGCTCGGGACACAAATGTCCTTTGTGAGAGATTCTGCGGAATTTAATTACAGAATTCTCGCCGCGTAGCGCCTCTTTTTAGCTGAATTTTTCTGAATTTATTGAAATAATATACCAAGTTATTAACATTAGGATAAATTTATTAACAAGCTTGAATCTTGTACTTGATAATGACGGACATATTTTGTATAATTTCTATAAATTCAGCGACAGCTGAACAAAAAACAATAGGAGGAAACAAAATGAAGAAACTCATCGCACTTCTTCTGGCTCTGGTCATGGTCGTTAGCATCGCTGCTTGCGGCAAGACTGAGCCCGATCCCACCAATGCCCCCGATACCAAGCCCACCGCTGGTAACGAGGACACCAAGGCTCCCGAGACCACTGAGGCTCCCGAGTCCGAGACTCCCCTGAACGTTGCATGGTATTCCCCCAACGAAATCACCACCCACTTTGACAACCCCCAGTGGGATATGTCTCTGATGATCGCTTCCGAGATGATCTGGGAGCGCGCTGCTAAGTGGGACAACCAGACCGGCGAACGCATGTTCACCTTCATCAAGAGCGTTACCCCCAACGCTGACTTCACCGTTTGGACTTTTGATTTCAACGAAGGCCTGACCTGGCACGACGGCGAAGCAGTCACCCCCGCTGACTACATCTTCTCTCTGTACGCAGCTCTGCTGAACCCCTCCGTCAACATGTCCGGCGACTGGAAGAAGGTCGTTGGTTACCAGGATTGCAAGGATGGCGTCACCGAGACCATGGAAGGTGTCGTATTCGATGAGGCTGCCGGCACTGTTACCGTCACCCTGACCGCTTCCTACTGGAACATGGAAACCGCTATCTGCGATGTCGTCATGCTGCCCGCTCACTGCTTCGAGGGCGTTGCTTACGCTGAGATGGACACTTCCGATTACTTCAAGAAGCCCATCGGCTTCGGCCCCTACATGATCGACAAGGTTCAGATGCCCGACTACTTCACCCTGGTCCGTTACGACGGCTACTACGGTGCACCTGCTGGCATCAAGAACGTCAACGTTATCAACTACAATAACAATGCTGACGCAATGGTCACTGCTCTGATGAACAAGGATCTGGATCTGGTCAACCGTACCGCCATCGCTGATGCTCAGGTTTGTGATTCCATCGTCGCTATGAACCCTGATGTTGTTACCACTGCTAATGCTGGCCACGCTCAGCGTTGCTGGTTCTTCAACCTGGGCGAGCGTGCTGATGGCAAGATGAAGGCTGACCTACAGAAGAAGGAAGTCCGTCAGGCTTTCGATATCCTGATGGATCAGAACGCTATCGCTGAACTGGTCGGCGCTGCTCCCACCGGCACCCTCGTTAAGGCTTCCGCTCCCGGCTACTGCCCCGAGTATGACCGTCCTTACGATGTCGCTGCAGCTAAGGCTCTGCTGGATGCTGCTGGCTTCGACTACACTCAGACCTACGACTTTGCTTACTACTACAACGAGCAGCTGGTTCACGACGCTTATGCTCTGATCGTTCAGCTGTTCGGCGCTGCCGGCGTTAAGGTCAACCCCATCCTGCTGCAGGGCGACACGACTACACTGATTTACACCGACTGCAACTACGATTTAATAATGGTGCTGACCGGCGGTAGCGACGTGAATCCCGCTGGCGGCTACAAGCAGCTGATGTCCACCACCGGCTACACCTTCATGGGCATCCATGAGGAGCGCGGTGTTACTGGCGGTTGGGATGCTCTGTACAACAAGTACTCTGCTGAGCCCGACTTCAACAAGCGTGTAGAGATCGCTAAGGAAATGCAGGCCAAGAACTTCGACGAGTGCTACATGCTCTCCGGTTATGCTACTGCCCTGTACGCCGGTTGGGACGCTTCCCATGTTTACATCCCCGACAACACTGCTTTCACCTACGGTGGCTCCAACTACCACTTCGACGAGTGGAAGATGCTGGTTTAATCCGGTATCCCTACTGGTTAAAGTCTAATTAAATGGTGGGCTGCAGCATTGCCTGCTGCAGCCCATTTTTTAAGAACGCTGAAATAGTCAGCCTTCGCGCCTCCTGCAGAGCAGACAGTTGCTCCGGTTGTAGCTGTTAGCTTTATAACCATGGTGAGAGGAATCTCATCTTTTTCCATTGTCTGCTGTGCAGGCTGCACGAAGGCAACTCCGCTTTTGTGTAGCTAACAGCGCTCTGTTTCATTCGATTATCCACAAAACATAGAAGGGGGTCTACAAATTGCTTAAATATACCTTGCGCAAATTGCTGGCTTTGATCCCGAAGCTGCTGGTTATTACCCTTGTTTGCTTTATGATGATGGAGCTTCTACCCGGCGACCCGCTGTCCCGTACGATGGATCCTGAAAAATACCATGAGCTTTCTGAGGCTCAAAAGTATGAAGCGCGTGAATTGCTGGGTCTGAACGATCCTGCGCCCATTCGTTATTTCAGTTGGCTTTTTGGTGTTCTCAAGGGCGATTTGGGTTATTCCACACAGAGTGGTCTGCCTATCGCCGATATGTTGAAGGACCGTTTGCCCTTTACGATGGAACTGAACCTGTACGCACTGATTATTTCTACGATCATTGGCATCATTTTCGGCTTCCTGACTGCAGTTTTTAAGAATACAATCATTGATTACACCATCGGTACTGCTTCCATTTTGGGTATTTCTTTGCCCGAATTCTTCTTTGGTTTGATCTTTGTGGTTATTTTCTCTCTAAAGATGGAGTGGTTCCCTTCCGGCGGCCGTGTTCCTCCCAGAGTGGAAGACCCCACTCTCTGGCAGCGTGTACCCTATATGGTTCTTCCTGTTGCTACTATGGCTGTTGCCATGGTCGCAGGTCTACAGCGCTATACTAGAACCACAATGCTTGACGTTTTAGGAAAAGACTACATCAAGACTGCTCGCAGTAAAGGTTTGAATGAGATCTCTGTTAATGTTAAGCACGGTCTTCGTAACGCGATGACTCCTGTTATGACCTTGCTGGTTATGCGTATTCCTCGTTTGGTCGGCGGTTCCATCGTTATCGAGCAGGTGTTTAGCTACATGGGTATTGGTCAGATGATGCTGAACGCATCCACTGCAGGTGACACTCCCTTGTCCTTGATCAGTACCTGCATGACCGGTGCCATGACTTTGTTGGCAAGTACACTGGTGGATATCTTTGCTGCATTGCTGGATCCCCGTGTCCGCTTTGACTAAGAGGAGGTGCTACATATGGCTGTGAATACTAAGAAAAAAGTTGTAAAGTCCTCTTTGACAAAGAGAAGTATTCAAAAATTTATGAAGAACCGTTTGGCCATTGTTGGCCTGATTGGTCTTATTGTTGTTGTTGGTATGTGCGTTTGCGCGCCCCTGCTGACAAAGTATCCTCCCGATACGCTTGATATGACCATGCGTAACCTGCCTTGGTCCAAGGAGCATCCCTTCGGTACTGATCGCGGCGGCCGTGACATGTTTGCCCGCCTGCTGTACGGTGGTCGCTGGTCTTTGATGCTGGGCTTCTCTGCCTCTTTAGGTGTTAACTTGCTGGCTGCTATTTTGGGCTGTGTTGCCGGCTACTTTGGCGGCAAGATCGACCGTTTTTTGGTTACCCTTCAAGAGTTCATGGCTCTGTTCCCCACAACTTTGTTGTTCATTTTGGTCTCTGGTATCGTCGGCCGAAGCCTCGGCTTTGTGTTGTTGGTTTGGATTTTGACTGGTTGGGGCGGTACCATGCGAATCGTTCGAAGCAAGATTTTGTCCTTGAAGCAGGAACCCTTTATTGAGAGTTGTCGTGCAAACGGTATCAGCAACTTGTCCATTATGTTCCATCATATGGTTCCTAACACTTTGGGACCCATCATTCTGAATGTTACTATGAACATCGGTGGTTACATCCTGTCTGAGGCTGGTCTTAGCTACCTGGGTATCGGTCTTCCTGTCCATATTGCTACTTGGGGCAAAATTCTGAATGATGCTAAGCGTGTTGATATTCTGCTGCTGCAGCCTGACCTTTGGATGCTCCCCGGTGCATGTATTCTGATTGTCACTCTGTGCATCAACTTCTTTGGTGACGGCCTGCGCGATGCGCTGGACTCCACCACTAGATAAGGAGGCATGAAGATGGCTGAAAGAGATTATATTCTGAAAATTAATGATCTGAAAACCGAGTTTAAAGTCGGTAAGCGTGTTGTTCATGCAGTTAACGGTGTTTCCTTCAATGTGGAGCGCAACAAGACTCTGTGTGTCGTCGGTGAGTCCGGTTGCGGTAAGAGCCAAACCGCACACTCCATTCTGCAGCTGTTGGCTGTGAATGGCTATATTGCCGGTGGCACTATTGAGTATTTTAAGAATTCCGGTGACGAAGCACAGGTTCTGAATAAGTACTCCCGTAACGGCAGAAAGATCCGTCACATTCGCGGTAAGGAGATCTCTATGATCTTCCAGGATCCTATGTCCACTTTGAACCCTGTTTACACTGTTGGTAACCAGGTTATGGAAATGCTGCTCCAGCATGAAAAAATTTCCAAGAAGGCAGCAAAGGCTCGTGTCATCAAGATGATGGCTGACTTGGGTATTCCCACCCCCGAAATTCGTTTTGACCAGTATCCACACGAATTCTCCGGTGGTATGAAGCAGCGTATGATGATTGCAATCGCTATGATCTGTAATCCTAACATCCTGATCGCTGACGAACCCACCACTGCGTTGGACGTTACCATCCAGGCTCAGATTCTGGATCTGATTCGCAAGATGCAGAAGGAGCACGGTACTTCCGTTATCTTCATTACCCATAACATGGGCGTTGTTGCTGAAATTGCTGACGACGTTGCTGTTATGTACATGGGCCGTATTGTAGAGCATGGTACTGCTGAGCAGGTCTTTAATAATCCTCAGCATCCCTATACTAAGGCTCTGATGAAGAGTGTTCCCGTTTTGGGTATGGATCGCAGCATTGAGCTGGCTACCATCGAAGGCACAACACCTGACGCTTCCACTGTATTTACCGGCTGTGAGTTTGCCGAGCGTTGCCCCAACGCAACCGAGGCTTGCTTCAACCGTTTCCCCGTAGATACTTACATCGAAGAAGGCCACCGTGTACGCTGCCTGCTGTTTGAGGAGGGTGAGAATAATGGCTGATAAAAATACTTTGTTGGTCTGTGAAAATGTCACCATGGAATTCCGCAGCCCCCGCCGTTTCCTGGAAAAGCAGAAGCCTAGTGTTAAGGCTGTCAACGATGTTTCCTTTGAAGTCAAGGAAGGCGAAACTTTTGGTTTGGTTGGTGAGTCTGGCTGCGGCAAAACTACCCTTGGTAAGTGTATTGTTCGCCTACTGAATCCTACTGCCGGTAAGATTTTCTATAATGATAACGGCGAGATGAAGGATCTGCTTCATCTCGATAAGAAGGAAAGCAAGGCGATGCGCCGCAAGATTCAGATCGTTTTCCAGGATCCCTATGCTTCTTTGAATCCTCAGCACACCATTTTGGAAGCATTTGACGAGCCCATGCGTGTACATGGTGTCGGTGGTAACAAGGAACAGCGCAAGGAGCTGATCGCAAAGGCTTTGGAGCGCGTGAATTTGCAGCCCGACTACATGTACCGTTATCCCCATGAGTTCTCCGGCGGCCAGCGTCAGAGAATCTGTGTGGCAAAGGCACTGGTTTTGGAGCCGAAGCTGATCGTTTGTGATGAGCCCGTATCTGCATTGGATGTCTCCATTCAGGCTCAGCTGCTGAACCTGATGAACAAGCTGCAGGCTGACCTGGGTGTTACTTTCATCTTCATTGCCCACGACCTGTCTGTTGTTCAGTACATGTCCGACCGTATTGGCGTTATGTACCTTGGCAACATGGTTGAGTTGGCCGATGCCGATGAACTGTACAACAACAACATGCATCCTTACACTGAGGCTCTGCTGAGTGCAGTACCTGTTCCCGTAATTAACGGCAAGAAGGATCGTATTATTCTGGAAGGTGATGTGCCTTCTCCCATGAATCCTCCTACCGGCTGCCCCTTCCATCCCCGCTGCACCAAGTGCATGGAGATCTGCAAGCAGGAGAAGCCGCAGCTTGAGGAAAAGCGCGACGGGCACTTTGTTGCTTGCCACCTCTATAAATAACAAGTAATTTAACACCTGCTGAGGAACCCGGAGTTCCTGTTTTAGAGAGTCATTACGTATCTTTGATACACTTTTCGTTTCCAACATGTTAACAGGGAAGTGGAGAATGACTGCGGACTCCAACAATCACGGGTAATGGTTGTTGGCTGCGGCAAACTCTCGTTTGCCGCAGCTTTTCAATGTAAACTAATGTTCATCTGAACATATAAATTATTATTTAGGAGTGTATTATTATGACTGGTTTTGTTCCTGCTTTGGGTACCCCCCTGGATCAGAATGGCAATCTTTGTGTTGAAAGCTTCAAGAAGCAGATTGACGATCAGATCAATGCTGGTGCTGCAGGCATTTTGGCTATGGGCTCTATGGGCATTCAGCCCTACCTGAAGACCTCCGTTTATCCTGAGGTTGCTAAGGCTGCTGTTGAAGCTGCTGCAGGCCGTGTACCCGTATTTGTTGGCGCAATGGACACCTCCATTGCCCGCGCAAAAGATCGTATGGCAGCTATGGAAGACCTGGATATTGCAGGCTTTGTTTTCACCACACCTTACTACTACGGTTGTACTCCCGCTCAGATCATCAACTACTACAAGGGTGTTGCTGCTGCTACCAAGAAGCCCATCCTGATGTACGACCTGGCTGTGGTTACTCAGTCCAAGATTACCTATGACATCGTTCTGCAGCTGATCAAGGAGATCCCCAATTTGGCCGGTATTAAGTCTGCCGACACCGTTATGTTCCGCAAGCTGAAGTTGAACCCCGATGTCCCCAAGAACTTCATTATGGTTTACTCCGGCCTGGATTCCTTCGACGTTGCCTACAAGTGGGGCATCGACGCTTGCTTGGACGGCATGCTGTCCTGCACTCCTTACAACACCGGTAAGCTGTTTGAAGTAATGGCAGCCGGCGATTGGGAAGCTGCTGCAAAGCATCTGGATAACATCACCAACCTGCGTGACTTCTTTGTCGCCCACGATCTGTGGCCTTCCTTTAGCACCGCTATGAACCTGCTTGGCTACGAAGGTAACTTCTGCCCCGATTACGTCAATCCCATCAATCCCGCTTATGTAGAACTGATCAAGAACGAACTGGTCAAGATCGGCGAGCCTGTTGTGTAATAGGGAAGAGGTATTGTCATGATTTATGATTCTTTAAAGAATGCTGCCCAGTACAAGGGCCTGCATGCCGGTATTGATCAGATTTTGGAGGCGGCTAAGGCATATACTGCTGAGAATTATCCCGAAAAGACCCGCGTTGTTCTTGACGGTGACAATGTTTTCATGAACATGGCTGCTTATGAGACTCACTCTACGGAGAAGGCAGTGTTTGAGGCACATCAGCAGTATGCGGACGTCATGATTATGATCGACGGCGTTGAGACTATCTATGTCAAGCCTACTGACAGACTGAGCCATGTTTATCAGGAATATAAGCCTGAGGTTGAGGCTCTTTTGGCTGATTTTGACTCCGACGCAACACCTGTTCGCCTGGAGGCAGGCTGCTTTGTAGTCCTGCTGCCCCAGGATGCCCACTCTCCCGGATGCCATGCTGATGGCCCCGTGAATGTAAAGAAAATTATTGGTAAAGTTCGTCTGTAAGGAGATTATATGGCCATTTATCTGGCAATCGACTTAGGAACAACCGGCTGCCGCAGCATTTTGTTTGACCAATCGCTGCGGCAGTTGGCTGTTGCCTATGAAGAATACGGGCTGATAACGCCCAAGGAAAAATGGACTGAGCAGGACGCGGAGCTTTGGTGGGATTTGACCAAGAAAACAGCATTGGAAGCAATTCAAATCGCCGGCATCTCCGGTAAGGAAATCCACGGTATTTCTATCAGTTCCCAGGGTATCACTGTTGTGCCTGTTGATGAAGACTTGAACCCTCTTTGCAATGCTTTGAGCTGGCTTGACATTCGTGCAGAGAAGCAAACCGAACAGATCATTTCTGATTTTGGATTTGATCCCATGTTTGTACATACCGGTAAGCCTGTAGACCCTTGCTACACGCTGCCAAAATTGCTTTGGCTTCAACAGGAGCGTCCTGACATCTTTGACCGCGCGTGGAAGTTTTTGATGCCGATGGATTATTTGATCGCAAAGCTGACAGGCGTTTGCGTAACAGATCATTCTATGGCATCCGGCACATTATTCTATGATATCAAGAATCTGTGCTGGAGTGAAAAGATTTTGATGCATTACGGTATTCCTGCCGAGAAACTTCCGGATCTCCGTTGGAGCGGTGAATCTGCAGGTTATGTTTTGCCTGATGTCGCTGCTGAGCTGGGCCTGTGCGATCACTGCGTTGTTGCTGTTGGTGCGCAAGATCAAAAATGTGCCGCTTTAGGTGTTGGTCTTGATGACAGTACGATGACGGTCTCTCTTGGTACCGCGGCTGCAATTGAAAAGCGTTGGAATGAAGCAAAGACAGAACTCAATAACGGTGTTGGTTGGTGCGGCTATGCAGTTCCCGGTACATGGGTAACAGAAGGTGTAATTAATACCGCGGGAACATGCTTACGCTGGATCAGAGATATGCTGTTCCCCGGCGAGGGCTATGATATTATTAATCAAGAGGCGCTCGCTGCTCGTGAGCGGGGCAGTTCTGTTATGTTCTACCCTTATTTGAGCGGTCCTTCTTGTCCTGACTTCTATCCGGAATCCCAAGGCTGCTTCTATGGAGTCAATCTTGCAACTAAACGCGGAGATTTTGCGCTAGCTGTTATGGAGGGAATTGCGTTCCAGATTCGCATTCTTTTGGAGGCGATGGAAGCATATGGTACCATAAATACGCTAAGCCTGTTTGGAGGCGGTGCTAACAGTGATCTGTGGTGCCAAATTATCGCAGATGCGACAGGCATGCGTATTCAAATTCCTGAAACAACAGAAGCTGCAGCAGCTGGTGCAGCACGACTTGCTGCAATGGCCTGTGATGATCCGTTGCCTGCTTTGAAATTTATAAAGACCTATGACCCTTCTGCATTGAAGTATTCTTATGATGAAAAGTACAGAAGATTCAGAACTATCGAGAAACGCATGTGGGAAACGGGGGCATCAAAATGATTGCAATCAAGAATGCAAAAGTTGTTTTGGAGCATGGTATCCTTTTTGACGGTGTAATCTTGATCGAGGGTGACAGAATTGTTGATGTCGCTCATGCTTCTGAGATTGCTGTTCCTGCAGATGCGACTTGCTTTGATGCTGCAGGTGCTTATGTTGGTCCTGGATTTGTGGATATCCATGTCCATGGTGGAAACGGCCACTTCTTCTATTCTGAGCCCGAAGAAGCTGCTCAGCATTTCCTTAATCACGGTGAAACCACCGTTTTGGCTACATTGTATTATGATGTAAGTAGAGATACTTTTTTGGAATCCATACATCGTGTCAAAAAAGCAATGCAGAATGGTAATGCTGCAAAAGCAATTGCCGGTTTCTATATGGAAGGCCCGTATATGAATCCGAAGTATGGCGCTTCTCCCGAGAAGAATAAGTGGCGTGGTCCTATTCTCCAGGAAGATTATCAGCAGATTTTGGACGATGCAGGGGAATACGCTAAGATTTGGGCTATAGCTCCCGAAAGGGAAGGCATTGAACCTTTTGTAAAGGATGCCAAGCAGGCAAATCCCAATACTGTATTCAGTGTTGGTCACAGTGAGGCAAGTCCTGCCCAGATCCGGCATTTAAAAAAGTACGGGCTGCGATTGCAGACACACTGCATGAATGCAACAGGTCGTTTGGATAAATATGTTGGTGTTAGAAGCTGCGGCCCTGATGAAGCTTGCATGGCAGATAGTGACATGTATGCAGAGGTCATCTGTGATTCTTGTGGAATTCATGTTCAGCCCGATATGCTGCGAATGATTTACGAGATAAAGGGAGCTGACCGGATGATCCTGATATCTGACAGCTTCGTCAGTTATGAGGATTCTCCTGAGAACCTCCGGCACATTACTGACCTTGTTTTCGATGCCAACGGCTTGCTTAGTGGCAGTAAGCTGACGATGGATATTGCTTGCCGGAACTTAATGCAGCACACCAGCTGCGGTATTTGCCAGGCGTTTTTGATGGCGTCTAGAAATCCTGCACGGGTAATTGGCATGGATGATGAGATAGGCACAATTGAACCCGGCAAAAAAGCAAATCTTGTTTTTGTTGACGATATGTTTAATGTTAAAAATGTTATGTTGAAAGGCAACTTTCAATAAGGCATGAAAGGAGATATATTATGCTGAAAGCAGGAATGTCCCGTGTGGATATCACGCCTCCTCAGGGTTTGGAGTTGGCTGGTTATCCCCACTATCCCCGTAATAATACCGGTGCCCATGATCCGCTGTATGCCGCATGCATGTATTTGGAAAACGACGGTGTTGAAGTAGCAATGGTTACACTGGATCTGTTGTTCTTCTCCAAAAAGCATGTTAAGGTTGTCCGCGAGCGCGTAGAAGCAGCATGCGGTATTCCCGGCGCAAATGTTATGATCAGCTGCTCTCATACTCACTCCGGCCCCTGGGCATCCGGCCGCCTGGATATCGAAAGCCTGGAAGCCGGTAAGGAACAGCCTCATGAGTATGTGGAATCTTTGATCCAAAATATTGTTAAGATCATTTCCGACGCAA
Organism: Faecousia sp.; assembly: GCA_045578895.1. Classification (GTDB taxonomy): domain Bacteria; phylum Bacillota; class Clostridia; order Oscillospirales; family Oscillospiraceae; genus Faecousia. Next base: position 74,386 of record JAZNLC010000053.1, read on the forward strand.
AGGCAAATGCTTTCGCAGCATCTTTCGGTTCCGGCACTGCTCTGTGTGGCGCTGAGTCCGGCATTGGCGGCAACCGCCGTATCCCCGGTGGCCCCCATGATCCTACTGTCAGTGTTCTTGCTGTTAAGGACGAGAAGAATGTGGTTCGTGGTATTTTTGTAAACTACACCTTGCATCCTACCTTCATCCATGAGTGGAGCAACGTATGTACTGCTGACTATCCTTGCTATCTGAAGCTGCAGTTGGAAGAGATGGAACCCGGCGTGATCGTTGGCTTTGCACAGGGTACTTCTGGCAACCAGTCCAGCCGTTACTACCGTCAGGGCGAGAGCTATGATGAGGCTGAGCGCGTTGGCCGCACTTTGGGCAAGGCTGCGCATAAGGCGCTGATGGCAGCTACCTGGACCAATGAACTGCCGATTGCCGTTGCCGGCACTGAGGTAGAACTGGAACTGCGTAACTTTGGCACCGAAGAAGAGCTGATGGAGCAGGTTGCTCACGATGAAGCGATTTACAAAGAGCTGTATGCTAAGTACGGTGATTCTAAGGTCCGTGAGGAATACTATCTGTGGCAGAATGCTAACCTGAAGCTTTTGGGCTCTGAAGACCAGTTGGGTTATGTACGTATGCAGAAGCGCGGCATCAAGGTAGAACTGCTGGATGATGAGGCTCCTGCTGAGATCCAAATTTTCCGCCTGGGTGGTACCTGCGTGATTGGTATTCCCGGTGAGGCTTTTGTTGAGTATGGTCTTTATTTGAAGGCTGCGGCCGGTTTTGGCATGGTTGTCGTTAATGAATTGACAAATGGTGTTCTACCCGGCTACCTGTATACGCCTGAGTCTCTTGTGACCGGTGGTTACGAGACTGACACTTCTATGCTTGGCGAGAAGTTTGGTCGAAAACTGATCGATAAAGTTTTGGATACTGTAGAGCTTGTGAAATAATAGGAGGATATTATCATGATTTTTGGTGAAGACAATTTTACCTTTAAGTGTGCCGATTTTTATCCTTTCAAGGATCAGGCTGAAATCGACCGTGTTCGCAAGATCACCAAGGCTGAGCTGGTTGCCATGAACGGCAAGCACCCCACCAACCCCAACATGCAGTTCAATGTGATCCCTGTTGACGAATTTGAAACTGTCATGCTGACCGATATGCTCAAGCGCATCATTGATTCCGACCGTTTGGATCAGAAGTGCGTTATGATCATGTGCAATCCGAATCCTACATATATCAAGGTTGCTTATATGCTTCATGAGCTGAACGTCAACTGCCGCAATGTAAAGTTCTACATGATGGATGAGTGGGCAGACGATCAGGGCAATGTTGCTCCTTTGAGCTACAAGGCCGGTTTCGGTAATGCATTCTATCGCTATATGGTTTCCAGAATTATGGATTTGGGCTTTAAGGAAGAGAATTTCATTTACCACAGCAATGAAGTTACTCCCAACTTCTCCAAGATGCTGGAAGATGACGGCGAAGCAGATATCGTTTACTCCGGTCCCGGTTGGCCCGGTCACTTGGCCTTTATTGATCCTGTTGAGGATTGGTTCTGTGATTCCATGGAAGAGTACTGCGCTCAGGGCGCTAAGGTTGCAAGTCTGCATCCTCTGACCATTGCGCAGAACTCCCTGCACGGTGGTTTCGGCTGCTCCGGTGATATCTCCAAGGTTCCCCCCAAGGGCGCTATGATGGGTCCCCGCGATGCTATGAAGGCCAAGAATGTTCTGGATATGCACGGCATTACTACCGCAGGCAGTCATGTTGCATGGCAGCGTTTGACCTCCCGTTTGGCTCTGTTTGGCAAGCCCAGCCAGGATTGCCCCGCTTCCATCCTGCAGCTGCGTGAGAACCCCACTAAGGTCATCATGAGTGACAACATTGCTGCTGACATTCTCTGCGATGACATGTACCAGTATTGATAAGGAGTAGTTATGATTTCTTGTACTGAATTCATTCCTGCGTATAGCGAACTCTTCACATTTTTAGAAGATAAGCATGGTAGGGCAGAAGTGGATGCATTTTGGAAGTATCTGTTTGCTCCTACCGGTGATGGCATTCCGCTGATCAATTTCGTACAGAAGGAGGGCATCCGCGGATGCTTCTCCTACTGGTCCGGTACATTGAATGAAGAAGCTGCTGACTTTACAATGTATTTGAATGAAAAAGCCGGCTGGTTTCTGCTGGACATGCACCACTGTCCTTCCAAAGGTAGATTGCTCAAACTGAAGGATGAGATCGGCATCGTTCCTTATCACCACTACTGTCTGCATTGCGACAGCTACCGCAGTGCGATTGAAAAAGTTGGTCTTGGTTATATTTATAACTTTGCCGGTATGGACCATGCATCTTGCTCTATTCTGATTTATGATCCAAAGATTTTCAAGGGACAGGTCATTGTGAATGAGGATACTGTGATTATGGATCGTAAGGCTTCTGAGAATGAGTATTTTCATCCCGATTTTCATAGCAGTATGAATATGGGCATCCATTATGTCGGCGAAAACTACGGCTTGGATGCGGTTCGTGAATATTTGACCCGGTATACAAAGAATGTATACTGCTCTGTTATTGAGGATGCGAAAAAACGGGGCGTAGTGGCGATTGCTGATAAGATTGTGGACACTTATACTAAAGAGAAAGCATTGGATATTCTGAAAATCGAAAACAGAACGAATGGTATCTCTGTTTCTGTAGAGTATTGCCCTGCGGTCAAACATCTAAAGGCTACAGGCCGTGAGGTTTCTTCGTGGTATAAGTATACTACAGAAGTGGTTATGGATGTGCTTGCACAAGAAGCAGGTGTTAGATTCTCAATGGATTATTATGATGAAGCAACAGGAGCAGCAAAGTACAGCTTTGTTAGTTAAAATGGAGGATAATTATGACTACAAAAGAACTTTTTGATTTGACTGGGCAGGTAGCAATTGTTACCGGTGGCAGAGGTCTTTACGGCGCTTCTATTTCTGAAGGCCTTTGTGAAGCCGGTGCTACAGTCGTTATTGCTTCCAGAAATGGTGCTAAGTGCGAGGCGTATGCTGAAACACTGCGCGCTAAGGGATATAATGCTGTGGGTATGTCTTTGGATCTGAGCGATGATGATTCTATCAAGAAGCTGGCAGCAGATGTGTGGGAAAAGTACGGCAGAATCGATATCCTGATCAACAATGCGGTTGACCGTCGTAACATGACTTCTTTGGCTGATGCCACCCGTGAAAAGCTGCAGGATTCTGCCAGCACAAACCTGAATGGCCAGATCCTGCTGTCTCAGGCTGTGATCGAATACATGATCAAGCAGGATTGCGGCAGCATTGTAAACATCAGCTCCATGCGTGGTTTGGACTGCCCTCACTTCCCCCTGTATCCCGAGGGCTGGGGCGATCAGCCTGTAAACTACACCACTGAAAAGTGGGCAATGGTCGGCCTCACCAAGTATATGGCTGGTCGTTACGGCAAGAACCATATTCGCGTTAATTGCATCGCTCCCGGTGGTTTCAATCCCGGTCTGTCTGATGATCCCATCAAGAAGGACTTCGTTAAGAATTACATTGATAACTGCCCCCTGGGCTGCTGGGCAAACGAAGACGACATCAAGGGTCCCGTTGTGTTCCTGTCTTCCAAGGCTGCTAACTATGTGACAGGTGCTACTCTCGTCATGGATGGCGGATGGACTATCTGGTAAGGAGGATATCCTATGAAGTATATTACCACTAGAGGTCAGACTATGGCTAGATTCCAGTTGGGTACTGTTCAACTGGGTATGACCTACGGTTTGAGCGCCAACAACGAGAAGCCTTCCGAAGAGTCTTCTTTCGCACTGCTGGATCGTGCTATGGAGCTGGGTGTCGATAATCTGGACACCGCCAATAACTATGGTGATTCTGAGGCTACGATTGGCCGCTGGATGGACAAGCGCCGTGCTGAAAACAAGGCTCTGCCTTGGGTTGTGACTAAGATCGGTCCAATGAAGCATGGCTCCTACGACATCCTGCGTGATGACGTTCTGCGTCAGACCGAAGGGTGCTGCAAGAACCTGGGCGTCGAGACTTTGGATTGCTTGATGCTGCACAACTTCTCTGATTACGAACAGGATGCAGATGCTATTCGTAAGATATTTGAAGAGATGAAGCAGCAGAATATGTACAAGTACAGTGCAATCTCTGCTTATTCCTACAATGATTACAACATGATCGCTGAGTCCGGTTTTGATGCTACTCAGATCCCTCTGAACGTATTCGACTGGGGCAAGATCGAAGATGGCGGTATTGAATTGCTAAATAAGGCAGGCATGATGGTCTTCGCACGTAGTGTCTTTCTGCAGGGTCTGGTATTCCGTACTCCTGAAGCACTGGATCCTAGAATGGACTTCTGTGTTCCTTACCTGGCTCGTTACAGAGAGATTTGTGATGAATTCGGGCTGAGACCCGATGTTTTGGCGCTGTCCTTTGCTCTGTCTGTTCCCGGTATTTCTACCGCAGTTCTTGGTTGCCGTAATATTCAGCAAGTAGAAAGAAACTGTGCGTTGTTTGATCAAACAGTAGAACTGACTAAGGACCAGATGGAGATCCTGAACAAGGCTTTCCATGGCATTGATCCTCGTGTTATCAATCCGGGCTTGTGGTTTAACCATACCTAAGGGGGAATTCCATGTGCAGTTCTACTACTGCCATTCGTGACATTGACCTGCAAATGACTGAGCTTTATAAGGATTTTCTGCCAAAGAAGATTTTTGATGCTCACATTCATATGTATGCCGATGGTACGATCCCTGGTTTTCACAATAAATTGGCACACTTTAGTCGTGCTGAGGTAACACCGGCGGATTATTGTTCCGATATGCTTGCATTAATGCCGGGCGTCGAACAAGTTAGACTAAATATGATGCCAATGCCAGATTTGTCTTTTAATGATCCCACACAATGTATTCGGGATAAAGCGAATCGTTACATTATACGCCAGCTAGAAGTGTTCCCCGAGCATGTTGGTTCTGCATATGTAATGTACCGCGACGATGAGCAGAAAATCGGTGACATGGTATCTCACCCCGGCATCCGAGCATTAAAATGTTACTATTTTACACCAAAAGACGCTGTAAATAGCAATGCTGAAGTTGCCGTTTTTTTACCGGAAGCTGCCTGGGTCGTAGCAAACGAAAAGAAAATGCCGATCATTCTGCACTTGATGCGTGCTGCTGGTCTGTCTGATCCTGAGAATTTTGCTTATATCATGGATATGACCGCAAAGTACCCGGACGCAAAATTAGTGCTTGCCCACTGCGCAAGAGGTTTTGTTTCCTGGACTGTCATTGAGCAGATCCAAAAACTGGTTGGCCGGGATAACATTTGGTTTGATATGGCTGCTGTATGTGAAGTTGGTCCTATGATGGCAGCTATTATGCAGTGTGCCGGCAAAAGAATTATGTGGGGTACGGATTGGCCAATCTGCTTGACCAGAGGTCGCGCTGTTTCCATTGGAAAAAGCCAGGAATGGTTTAGCGAAACACCGGGCAAACCTAGCGGTTATGCATTGCTTGCAGCAGAATCGCTTCATGCGTTCCATCAAACTGCAACATTGATGAGCTTGGACCAAACGCAGATCAATGATATTTTTTACAACAATGCAGTCGCTTTGTTTTGTGATCAATAATTAATAGGTTCTATGTCAATAGTTGGGGTAGAGCCAAAAAAGAATAATTATTAGGTCGTGTCGGAGCTTTGGCTCCGGCACGATTTTATGTATTACAGAAGAGGATCCGCTTTCTGAAATTATTGAAGTTACGCATACCGAAACAAACCCTCTTCAATACTTTTGTTTTATTATTGCATCCTTCAATAAAGCCATTTGTCCAGGGTACATCCATAGAGTTCAGAATCTCATGAAACCAGTTATGGTATGCTTTTGTGCAGTCAAAAAACTC
>JAZNLC010000054.1:0-8940 GCA_045578895.1 Faecousia sp.
AAGGTACACGCTATGAAGCGCTTAAGCGTCAAAGAATATCTAAGCCTGAAAATGCCAACGGAAGAAGCTCCTGTCAGTGATCAAAGCCGGATCCAGCAGGCTCTGGACTGCGGCATGGACAAGCTGTGGTTCGGTGAGTTCGTCACAGAACGCTAAGGAAAAGATTGGTAAACTATAATCAGGAAGATAAATAAAGGGGGACAACTATATGTGGTTTATTCTTGCCTTGGCTTCTTCTATTTTCGCAGCGCTTACCTCTATCCTGGCGAAGATCGGTATTGACGGGGTCAATTCCAATCTTGCAACCGCCATTCGTACCGTTGTTGTATTGGTTATGTCCTGGGGCATGGTGTTCCTCACCAATGCACAGGGAGGAATCACTGAGATTTCCAGAAGAAGTTGGGCATTCCTGGTCTTATCCGGTCTTGCAACTGGGGCTTCCTGGCTTTGCTATTACAAAGCCCTTCAGTTGGGCGAGGCTTCCAAAGTGGTTCCCATTGACAAGCTCAGCGTTGTGATTACGATGATACTCGCTGCGCTGATTCTACACGAGCAATTCACCCCCAAGTCCATCGTTGGCTGTGTCCTGATCGCGGTAGGCACTTTACTTATGGTTTTATAATTCAGATCGGAGAGATTGCTATGAAACAGAATCATATCATTCAAAATATCATTGGTCGGGAAATTCTGGATTCCCGTGGAAACCCCACTGTGGAAGTGGAGGTGACTCTGGAGAGCGGGATCATCGGCCGGGCCTCTGTCCCCTCCGGCGCGTCCACCGGTATTTACGAAGCACATGAGCTTCGGGACGGGGATCAAGGCCGTTATCTTGGAAAGGGAGTTTCTAAGGCAGTAGAGAATATCCACAGTGAAATCGCCCCTGCCCTGATCGGCAAAAATGTACTGGAGCAAACCCGCATCGATGAGATTATGATGGATCTGGACGGAACCCCCAACAAGAGCCGACTGGGTGCCAATGCCATTCTGGGCGTATCCCTCGCCTGTGCCAAAGCTGCAGCTGCATCCCAAGGTATCAGCCTGTACCGCTATGTAGGCGGCATGAACGCAAAGACGCTCCCTGTACCCATGATGAACATCCTCAATGGCGGCGCTCATGCTTCCAACAACGTGGACATCCAGGAGTTCATGATCATGCCCATTTCCGCAGGAAGCTGGAAGGAAGCTCTGCGTCGGTGCGCCGAGGTCTTCCACACGCTGAAAGTCATTCTCAAGGAAAGCAAGATCCCGGTGACCGGTGTGGGCGACGAAGGCGGCTATGCACCCATGCTTAAGAAAGACGAGGACGCTCTCGCCCTCATTGTCACAGCTATCGAAAGAGCCAGATACAAGCCCGGTGAGGATTTCATGATCGCCATCGACGCAGCTTCCTCTGAGTGGTATGAGGAAGAACAGGGAATCTATCGTCTGCCTAAGGCAGGAAAGGCTCTGACCAAAAAGCAGATGGTGCAGATGTGGAAGAGATTGGCTGAAAAATACCCCATCATTTCCCTGGAAGACGGCATGGCCGAGACCGACTGGGAAGGCTGGGAGATGCTCACCAAGGCTCTGGGCAAACAAATTCAGCTTGTCGGTGACGACCTCTTTGTTACCAATACCCAGCGACTGAAGCAAGGCATCGAAATGGGAATCGGCAATTCCATTCTGATTAAAGTGAATCAGATCGGCACCCTGACGGAAACCCTGGATGCCATCGCAATGGCAAATCGTGCAGGCTATACGGCCATCATCTCCCACCGATCCGGTGAGACGGAGGATACCACCATTGCGGATCTGGCTGTCGCTCTGAACGCAGGACAGATCAAAAGCGGCGCCCCCAGCCGCAGTGACCGTGTTGCCAAATATAATCAGCTTCTTCGCATCGAGGAGGAGCTGGGCAGCCAAGCACAATATCCCGGCAAAGCAGCATTCTTTAATCTGTAATTACATAAATATGTCAAAGCCCGCAGCTCGATAGGAGCTGCCGGCTCTGACATATACAGGTGTCCGATGTAATCGAGGTACTAAACCACATAAAAACTTAATCAATCCGCACGATTTATACGGTTATCCTCGTTTTTCTCCTTGATTCCGGTAATTGCAGTTATATCGGTCAAATCGCCCCCTCCTTTCGCTAAGATTGATCGATCACTTATAGTGCGAAAGAAAACGCTAATCGTCTCATGTTATATCAAATTATATCAAAAATTTTTCAAAAACACACCCCCCGGCGATAACGAGTGTTTTTCTTCGCACAAAATGGAACTGTCCGGTGGGCAGTCCCTCGGTGGCGGCTGAACGGAGCCGATCCTCTATCTGCGCCTTTCGGCGCAGATGCAAGCGAGTCTCGCCACGCAAGTCATAAGCATTCCCTATTTTGATGTTACGATTATCAAAATAGAGATTTATTTTTCGCATGCCACAATTTTATCATCTGGCTCAAGAAAGGAGATAACAAACATGTATCAGACTTTATTCAACCTATACTTAAAATGCTTTCCTAATTATCCAGTCACACAAGAACTATTTTTCGACCTTCTAAAACCGGAAAAAGCACACATAATTCAAAAATCCATCAACGGAGAACTTGTAGGTTTCTCGATTATACATGGGAGCTCGATCTCGTTGCTGTGTGTTGATAATAAATTCAGACGGCAAGGAATCGGTACTGAATTGTTAAACGCTTCTGAACAATATATCAAGGATTTGGGGGCAAGCCGTGTTAATCTCGGTAGAGGAAAATACTATTTGCTGCAAGGTGTTCCCACTGATCATGAAGAAACGGTTCTGTTCTTCCAAAAGCGTGGATACTCCGCAGCCTGGACAAGTACCAATATGCAGCTTGATCTCAAAACTTTCTTCTCTGCCGATCTGCAAATACCAAAAACTCCTGATGATGTTGTGTACCGATTTGCCACCCAAGAGGACAAGGACTCTCTCTTTGAGGCAATACAAGATGCTAAGAAGGAATGGAAAAATGTTTTTGAAACATGTGTGGATCCTATTTATGTTGCGGTCAAAGGCAGAAAAGTCATCGGATTTGAAGTGTTATCCCCTGCTGGTGGACGGTTTGGCGGAGAACACGAAAAAGTCGGATGTGTGGGATGCGTTGGCGTGATTCATTCTGAACGACAAAAGGGAATCGGTCGCCAAATGGTTGTTAACGGTATTGATTGGTTAAAGTCGCAGAATTGCACATCAATCGAACTCCGATATGTAGAAATCGTGAATTGGTATCGCAAAATCGGTTTCAAAGCGACAAGACTCCAGTGGATGGGAGAGAAAAACTTAATCCCGTAATGCCACTAGTCATACTCATCTATCTGTGCCCTCTGGCGCAGATGCAAACGAGTCTCGCCACTAAGGTAGAAACCGCCAGTTTTCAGTACGAAAACTGGCGGTTTTGATTTCTGTACAAAGTGTTCTTATCTCGGTTTATATCGGTGCAAGTGTTACTCTCAAATTCCAAGTGCCCGTTTCAGAAAATCGACCACTCGCTGACGGTATGCACCGACCATGATCTGTTCCTCCACACAGTCATAAATATTGTTTCCATGATCTACAAAGTATGTCATGGTATTTCTGTTGACAGAGAGAGAATCCAGCGGCCAGCCCGGATATCGGTTGGGTGATGGTGTTTCCACCATGTAGAATGCGGCAGCCTTTCCCTGTTCATCCAGATACGATTCGATTTCTCCGTCGCGGTACACTGCAATGCCATCCAGGTAATAGGCCAGTGTTTTGCCGCCTAACTTATGCACCAGTTCTGAATAATACTCGATCATTTCCTCGTCATCCAGCCGCCGTCCCTGTGGCGAGCGGATGTTCAAGCCCGGCTGCCGGGGATCATCCATGGGAATACTGTCAAAGTACAGACCGGAATCATTGCAGATCACCCGATCACAGAACTTCCCATAGAAAGCTGCTTTGATCCGAGCGTTTTCCTCCGGGCTTTCCCCGCTTTCTTGCGGCTCCGCAGTAATTCCCAGGTCCTTCAGAGTAAGAAACTCGATACCGCTGTCCGGCAAAAATTCTTCAAAACGCGTTACTTTCGCCGGGTTTGTTGTTCCAATTAAGACTCTCATGGTGTCCTCACAAATTCAATTTTTTTGATTATATCACGCTGGTCAGTTCTTTGTAAAGTCCGCATATTCTCTGCTCCACCGCAAAAACTACCGCAAAAGGAGTGATTGATAAATGGACGGGAAAGAACTTGTTAAGCAGACCTTGGATCAGATTCCGCGCCCCGATTCCAACGCAAAGCGGATCGTCGGACTAGTAAAAGAAGGCGGAAGGATCACCGGGTACCAACTTTCCGATAGTTCCATTGTAGAGAAACAGCAGGCAGTAAATATGGCAAAACAGGGCCAGATCGCCGGTGTCGGCATCGCCCACCGGGGAGATACCGAATACCTGAAATCCATCCCCGATGGCAGTGAAAACAATAATCTCGGCAACCTTCCCTCTGTCTCTCCCGAAACCCAAGCATAATAATTCGACCGTCAGCGTTCATCACAAACACTGACGGTCTTTTCTTTGTTTATAACGGCACAACTTTGCTATTGTTTCTTCTCTGTATAGATCGAATAGTGGTCGATATAGGAACCCGGCTGTGAACTGACCAGGCCTTTCCAAAGCTGGTCCCAGGTAACCTGATCGTTATGGGTCAGTACATAGTGAGTAAATACACCTGCGTATTTCGTGTAACTGATCGCCTGGCCATCCTGCGTATAGCGCATCAGATATTCAAATTCTCTCGTATGCTGCTTACCGCCATCGACAAAAGAAAGTGTGTAGGTTTTCCCGTCGAAGTCAAGCTGATACACATTTAGGCAGGGATAGTCCTGGTTGCAGGCTTCGTAGTAGGCAGAATCGCATCTCTTGGGATCCAATGTCTGATAATGGGCAACCGTAACCGATGCAGCTTCCCCCTGCCGTGTCAGGTCGTAAAATGTGTTCCAAACATCTTGACCGTGAGTGGCCACCCCATCTTCCATCACCGCATAGCCTGCCTGAACGGCTTCGGCCAGGGCGGTATCTGAACATCTTTTCGGTGGACTATATACGCAAAGCCACTGCTCTGTTTGAGAACGAATCAGCACAACAGAACGATCCGGGTATTCTTTCAGAGAATACACTTCCCATTCTATGCTTTTTTGAAGGATATCCGGTTCTTTGAATTTGTACAGAAGCGCGTCTGCTGAGACACCTTTCGCGCCATTATCCGTCAGGTCATAGCGGTAGGTTTTTCCATCTATCGGCAGAAGCAGTATACCGGCATGCAGTCCTTGCAGATTGGTATCTGTGGGAATCATTGCGGTCTGCCTTGCCAGCAGAAACAGCCGCTGGATGCAGGTATCATCAGAACCAGGGTCATCCTTTTCTGCGTAGTCGTAGTAACCGCAGGCCAGGTACAGATCTCCGTTTTTCTGCTGCAGAATATAATAGAGTCGATCCTGATTATAAATCACACGCCATGCTTTCGCTGTATTTTTGCGAATTGCAGAAGCAGATTCTTTTGTATACCAGCCGACACCACCGTTATTTGCAAACAGATCGTCAAAGGTGTCCTTAGTAAGGGTGGTTTCAGCGATAGATCCCAGATCCGTCCAATTCGGTTTCTGCGAATACTCCCCCGACGAAAAAAGATGTCCGGCTTCATCTATCCTATATTCGGGCGTATTCACCTGCGGTGTCATAGCAAAACTCAAATACGGACTTTCGTAGGCCACCTGCACGACACCGTAAGGTTGACCAACGGCAAATCCGGTGAGCACCTCAGTTGTGGGTATTTCCGTATTCGGTGCAGGGGTGTCCTTGGAAAAGCTATTTTCGTAAATGTCCAGGAACTTTGAAACGAAACGGGCCTGCTCCTGGGCCGTTTCCGATCCGGATGTGGCTTGCCAGCCAAGTTTCTTGTAGGCACTGTAGTTCTTTGGGGAAATTGGTGTCAAGCCGTTTTCCTCTTGAATCAAGGCAATTCCCTCTGCGTAAAGCTGCGCAAAAGTATCAAATGCTTTACCGGGATCCTTGAACACTGCCCGACCGAACCGGTCCGCACCGATGGCAAAATCTTCGCTGACACTTTCGTATTGCGTTTTATCCACCGAGCCGATAATCCCGTCACCCCCGGGTATATATTCACGAACCCAAGGATTTCTGATATAAGGAACCGGGTCTGTTAGGAAGCATACTGCAACGGCAGTGCAAAGAATCAGCGCTAGAATCATAATCCAAAACGCGGGCTTGCGGTAGTTCATAATGGATTTGACCCGTGCTTTTACACCCACTTCACCAAACGCCAGAGGACAGGCCGCAATGCTGCGTCGGTGGATACTGCAGGCAACCAGTGCCTGGGTATAATCCGCTTTGGACTCGTTATCCATCTGTCGGATGACTTTCTCATCGCAGGCCAGTTCAATATCCCGGCACAGCAGGATATATCCCAGCCACATAAGCGGATTGAACCAGTGCAGCGCCAACAGCACAAATCCAAAGGGCTTCCACCAGTGATCTTTGCGACGAATATGAGACTCTTCATGGGCAATGACATGCACCAAATTGTGGCTGCCCATTTGGAATGGCAGGTAAATCTTCGGCTGAATAATTCCCAGCACAAAGGGTGAATCTACATTCTCACTCTGATAGATATTATTCCTAAGCAGAACTGCGGTAGCGACTTTTCTGCGTAACAGAAAATAGCTAACCGCAGTATAAAGCAGCATAGCCGCAATGCCTGCAAGCCATACAACTGCTGCCACCGGAATCAGAATCTGCAGCGGATTGGCGCTGGCATAAGGCTCCGGTGCGAAAGATGATGTGATAATCGGATTGACCACATTATCAAGAGATGCAATGCCGGTTGTGATCTCCGGCGTCCAATCCATCATAATCGCCGGGCTGATGGTTTGGGCACTGGGGATCAGGCTCAATACGCTCTCAAACGAGAACGGGCAGATCAGCCGCACGGCCACAAATCCCCAAAGGAGAACACTAACCCACTTAGGTGCCTTTTTCAAAATCAGTCTCAGAAGCAGCACCGCAAGCACAAGCCAGCTTGCCGATATGCTCATATTGACGATTTTCAAGAAAAACGCACTCATAGTCAGCCTCCTTTCCGGATGCGGTCGATCATACGCTGCACCTCATCCAATTCCTTGTTGGAAATATCCTGGCGCTTGGTGAAGGCCGCCACAAAAGCAGGCAGAGATCCTTGGAACTTCTCTTCCACCAGTTCATTGATCTCTCTGGCCTGGGCATCTTCCTTGGATACAAGAGAAGAAATCTTGCCTTCCTCATTCTTCAAAACACCGCGCTCTCCCAGCCGCTTGATAACGGTGTAGGTAGTGGTGCGTTTCCAGCCCAGCTGATCCTGACACAGCTTGACCAGCTCCACGGCTGTTATCGGCTCGTGCTCCCACATAATCAAGCAAAAACGATATTCACTTTCAAAAATCTTAGGTGTATCCATAAACACAACTCCTTGTCTAATCTATTAGACGTTGTATATAGTCTAACCCATTAGACACCAGATGTCAATAGGGTTCACAAAATTGTTACATCTATTTGTAAAGCGCCAAAAGCCTGCACCCCAGATTGGGATGCAGGCTTTTTTGTCACTGATCATTGCTCTTATCGACAGCTATCCATGTGCCCAGGTCGAAATCATAGCATTTTCCTCTATAATCATCCACAACCACTGAACCCAGAGGGTAAAATGCGATAGTGGATGTCTCATAATACCAATATAATCACACGCCTATCAATTACTTAACAGGGCAGATCTCCTTGCCTGTCATCTTGGTTATAAACTCTCTGAATTCATTTACAGTGCCGCCGGACAAAGTTTTTTTGTCATAGACTTGCGCGTGGCTTGCGCTGAACACGAAAACAAAGTATCGCTCGGTTTCAGCGATCATAGCGATCTTATCATAGTTAAACTCGGACTTTCCAACTTCGGTTTGGGAAACAAATATATCCGGGATTTCGGTATCGAAGGTCGCAACTGCTTTTTCAGTACCCTTGAGCATTCTTTTTTTGGCAAAGTAGCCGTTGATTTTGTCTTCAAACAGCAGGACGGTCAGCATCACAGCCGCAGCGAGCCAGGTAATTACCACTCTGAAGGTAATGGTAAAGCCTTCGTCCCCGGAGGAGAAAGAAAGCAGCAGCGCCAGTGCAATCACGATCCATCCGAAAATATGGCTGCGCTTGCTATGCTTTGCACGGGCAGTTTTGCGAATACATTTCGCCATCACGGACAGAGCTTTCTGATTATACTCCGTTTCAAATGTGAATTTCATAGGCCTTCCTCCTTGTGATTATCCCAAAAAAGCAGTAACGGCAATCCGGCGCTCTTAAAAGTGCCAGATCGCCGTCCAAAGGATCTCTCGCTGTTATTTTACTAGATGATCACCTGAGAATCAACTAAAAAATTATGAACATATTTTAGTTGACATTCTCGATATTCGAGAATAGGAGGTGTAACTGTGCCAAGAGCGAAATTTCAAACCCTGACAGAGCAGATGTTTTATGTACTGCTGTGTCTTACCGAAGAGTGTTATGGTCTGGACATTTTGGACAGGGTGCCTGCCATGACCGCAGGCCGTGTCAGCGTTGGCTCCGGTACGCTGTATAACCTATTGGAGCAATTCCTGGCTGAAGGAATGATCGTTGAAACAAAGGTTTAAGAACGCCGTCGCAGCTATATCCTTACTGACAAGGGCAAGGAGATGCTGGGTAAGGAATATGTGCGGATCCAGGCACAGGCTGTGGACTACCGCCGGATCTTCGGGAAGGAGGAAGCGTAATGAGCACCAAGAAACGCCGCGTGGAGGACATCTCTTTCTATAACCATACCGGCCTTGAAGACCACTTTACTAAGATGGCAAAGAAAGGCTGGCTGATCGAAAGCATTTCCAATTTCTACTGGACTTACCGCAAGAT
>JAZNLC010000055.1:0-5513 GCA_045578895.1 Faecousia sp.
GTGAAGGGGTTGCAGTTCATCACCGCAGCGCCGATCCGGCCGCCCGGCTGCGCCGGGGGTAAGCTGTTCAGAAAGCACCCGATACCGTCTTTCTGATCTTCCATCAGCAGAACATCATCGGTTTGGGCAATGGGGTAGAAGAAAAGACCTGCAAACATCCTTCGGTTTTCCGGCTTGGTATATAAAAATAAATGCTTATGCCCTTCCGAGAAGGCATCGGCACGAAGCCGGGAAAGCACCGCTGCCGTCAGGTCTTCTCCCCGGTGGGCAGGGTCTACGGCGATGCACTTTAAAAGATTGCCTTTTCTCGAGCCGGTGGCAATGATCTCTTCCTGCTCCCACACGGTCACGGTCTGATCCGTATCCCGGTCGGGAGTCAGACCCGCTTTCGCCAAAAGGGCTTCCCATTTGGCTTTGGTGCTGAAGCGCAGGGGGGTATTGGCGCGGATGTCCATGGTCTCTCACCTCTCACGCCCTTATTATACATGAAGTTTGCCCGTATGCAAATAAAAAGATTGCAATTGTGCCAAAAGTTATATACAATTGTTATAGTACAATTAATGGTTGAAAGGGGTACAATGCTTTGGATATTTTGAAAAGTGCTTCTGCCGGCACCATGGAATCCAGCGATGTGTATGTGCAGATCGAGCCTGCCAAGGGTTTGGACATTCAGCTGGAGTCGGTGGTATATAACCAGTTTGGCGAGCAAATCCGGGAAGTGGTGACGGAGGTTTTGAAAGAGCAGGGTGTGGAAAACGCCGCTGTCAGGATCGTGGACCGGGGCGCCCTGGAATGCGTCATCCGTGCCAGAGTGGAAACCGCCGTCCTTCGGGGAAAGGGGGATGCCTGATGCGCAGAAGTTTACTGTTTTTGCCGGGTAACAACCCCAATATGCTCATCAACGGCGGCTGCCTGGGTGCCGACGCGGTGATCTTCGACCTGGAAGATGCCGTTGCTCCCGCGGAAAAGGATGCTGCCCGGATTCTGGTGCGCAATACCATGCGGTATATGGATTTTCGCGGCTGTGAAATGATCGTGCGCATCAATTCTGTGGACACCCCCTACTGGAAGAAAGATATGGATGCGGTCGTGCCCCAAAAACCTGCCATGCTGCTGCTTCCCAAGACAAGCTGCGCCGCTGACATTCAGCAGGCGGATGCTTACCTCACCTCACTGGAAGAAAAGCTGGGCATGGAACAAAATACCGTCGGTCTCATGGCGCTGATCGAAACCGCCATGGGTGTGGAAAATGCCTTTTCCATCGCCACCGCCGCCAAGCGGGTACGGGCGCTGTTTTTGGGTGCGGAGGATCTGACCGCCGATCTGCAGTGCAAGCGCACCAAGGAGGGCCGGGAGATCGAGTATGCCCGCACCCGCCTGGTCGTGGCTGCCCGGGCAGCCGGGATTGCCGTATACGATACCCCCTTTACCGATGTCAATGACGACGAGGGCATTTGGGTGGACGCACGGTATGCCAAGGGTCTTGGCTTTTCCGGCAAGGCTTCCATTTCGCCGCGGCATGTGGAAGTGATCAACAGCGTGTTCAGCCCCACCATGCAGGAGATCGAATATGCCTATGAAGTGATGGATGCCATCGAGCTGGCAAAGCAGCAGGGCAAGGGCGCTATCGCCCTCCACGGCAAGATGATCGACGCGCCCATCGTGACCCGGGCCCAGCAGACCATTGCCGCCGCGGAAGCCCTGGGCATCAGAAGGGAGGAAGACTGATGAACAAGCTGGTAAATTCCATCCGGGAGGCGGTGCAGCTTTCCGGCCTGAAAGACGGCATGACCGTCTCCTTCCACCACCACCTGCGCAACGGCGACTTCGTGCTGAATATGGTCATGGAGACCATTGCCGAGCTGGGCATCAAGGACTTAACGGTCAATGCCAGTTCCCTCTTTGACACCCATACGCCTTTGCTGAATCATATTGAAAATCATGTGGTCACCCATATTCTGACAGACTATATGGCTGCCGGCCTGGGCCGGGAGATCAGCCGGGGCATCATGGAAAACCCTGTGCAGTTCCGTACCCACGGCGGCCGCCCCAGCGATATCATGCTGGGCAGAACGCCCATCGATGTGGCTTTTATCGCCGCCCCCACAGCCGACCCCATGGGCAACTGCTCCGGTAAGTACGGCAAGTCCGCCTGCGGCAGCCTTGGCTATGCCTTCGCCGATGCCATGTATGCCAAGAAAGTCGTTGTGATTACCGATCATCTTGTTCCTTATCCCCTGGCGGACTTCTCTATCTCCGAGCAATATGTGGATTACGTTGTCACTGTAGACGCCATCGGCAATCCCAAGGGTATTGTTTCCGGCACTACCCAGATCACCCGGGATCCGGTAGGCCTGGTGATGGCCTCCTACGCGGCAAAGGTCATTGAAAATTCCGGCCTTTTGAAGGACGGCTTCTCTTTCCAGACCGGTGCAGGCGGTGCGTCTTTGGCTGCTGCCAAGTTCCTGAAGGAGATCATGCTGCGCGACAACATCAAGGGCAGCTATGGTCTGGGCGGTATCACCGGCTACATGGTGGATATGCTGGAGGCCGGCTGCTTCCAAAGCCTGATGGATGTACAGTGCTTTGATTTGAAGGCCGTAGAATCCATCCGCAGTAATCCCAACCACCGGGAGATCAACGCGCTGCACTATGCCAGCCCCGCTGTGCGCAGCGCGGTGGTGGACAGCCTGGATGTGGTCATTTTGGGTGCCACCGAGATCGACACCGACTTCAATGTCAATGTGCATACGGATTCCAACGGCTATATTATGGGCGGCTCCGGCGGCCACAGCGATGCCGCAGCCGGCAGTAAACTGTGCATGATCATCGCCCCTATGTTCCGCGCCCGTCTTCCCATCGTTACCGACCATGTTCACTGCGTCTCCACTCCCGGCAGGGACATCGATGTACTGGTGACCCAGGGCGGCATTGCCGTTAACCCCAAAAATACCGAGCTGACCCAGCGGCTGAAAGCTGCCGGCCTGCCCATTATCGATATCCATGAGCTGAAGGAAAAGGCGGAGCGGATCACAGGCCGTCCCAAGGCGCTGCCTAAGGGCGACCGGGCGGTTGCGGAAGTCATCTACCGGGACGGCAGCCATCTGGATACCATTTATAATGTAAAGTGAGGAAACGGCTATGACCGATTACGCTTCTTACGCAAGGGAGCTGCGGCGGCAGCTGCATATGTATCCCGAGATCGGCTTCGACCTGCCCAAGACCCTGGCTGTAGTTAAGGGTGAGCTGGAAAAGTGGGGCATCCCCTACACCGAAAAATTCGGCAGGAGCAGCGTCGTCGCTACCATCAATGAAGAAAAGGCCGGTTTCACCATCGGCATCCGTGCGGATATGGACGCGCTGCCCATTCAGGAAGCGCATACCTATGAATTCGCATCCCGCCATGACGGTATCATGCATGCCTGCGGCCACGATGCCCACACGGCCATTTTGCTGGCCACCGGCAGACGGCTGCAGGATATGAAGGATCAGCTTTCCTGCCGTGTAAAGCTGCTGTTTACCCCGGCGGAAGAATACATCGAGCCGGGCTGCAAGCAGATGGCAGAAAACGGCGTTATGGACGATATCGACTGCATCATTTCTCTGCATGTGGATAAGGATTTCCCGGTGGGCAGTGTCGGTATCGATGCCGGCGGCCAGGGCGGTAACTCCATGGGCTTTACCGTGGAATTTTACGGTCAGGCCTCCCATGCGGCCCAGCAGCAGCGGGGCAAGGATGCCATCGCCATGGCGGTGGAAGCCTATGTAGCCATGGAGCTGATGGCTATGAAGGAAGTGAATCCCGTAGAGCCGAGACTGCTGAACATTGGCTCCATCCATGGCGGCAATACCAATAATATTCTGTGCGACTACTGCAAGCTGTTCGGCTCCAGCCGTACCCACAGCGACGAGGTCAGCCAATATCTCATCGACCGTATCACCGAGATCTGTGAGGGCATTGCCAAGGTCAACGGTGGCCGGGCAGAAGTGAAGGTGGTCAAATTCCTGCCCTTCGTGATCAACGATGAACGGATCACCCGGAAGGTCTACGAAAGCGCCGCGAAGCTTTTGGGCGAAGAGAAGATCGGCCACCGGGAAAAGCGGACTTTGGGCGGCGAGGACTTCTCCTTCCTGTGCCGCAGAAAGCCCGGCATGATGTTTCGCCTGGGCAGCGCCGGTGATAACCCCGACACCCACGCCGCCGGGCACAGCGTCACCTTCGATATTGACGAGGGCTGCCTGCAGGTGGGCATCGACATGTTTACCCAGTTTGTGCTGGACAATATGAACGGGATTGAGGGACTGTAAATGGATTCTGTTTTTGCCATCAATCAGCAACTGGATATCCCCATTTACCAGCAACTGGTGGATAAGATCCGGGCGGCGGTAAAAGCAGGCACACTGGCTACCGGCGCGCAGCTGCCTACGGTCCAGGAGCTTTCCGACCGGCTGGGTGTGGCCCGGGGTACCATCAAGCGGGCCTATGATGAGCTGGAGCATGAAGGTCTCATCGAAAAGATCCGGGGAAGAGGCTCATTTATCTGCCGGCAGCGGCTGGACAGCGGCAGCCGGAAAGACCGGGCCATGGCTGCCATCGACGACCTGCTTGACAGCCTGGAGGAGATGGGCTTTTCTGCCGGAGAGGTGAATATCTTTTTGGATCTGAAGCTGCGGCAGCGGATGGAAAAGGTTTCCCTTTTGAAGGTGGCGGCGCTGGAATGCAACCCGGAGACCCTTTCTCAAATGGCGGAGCAGCTGCGGGAAGTGGGCAGCATCGAGGTCTGTTCCTATTTGGTGGATAACGCCCTGGAATATCCCTACGCCATGGCGGAGGATATGGACCTGATCGTCACCACCAATGTTCACGGTGCGGTGCTGGCGCAGGTATTGCCCAATCAGGAAAAACTGGTGCGCATCGCCCTGCGGCCCCATCCCCGGGGACTTGCCAAGATCATCAAGCTGCGCCATGATACCCGGGTGGGCATCCTCAGCCACAGCGAGCGGTTCGGACAGTTGCTGCGCGGCACCTGCGAGGATTTTAACCACAGCATTGTGCTGTGTGAGAACACCCTGTTTTCTCAGGTCACCGACTGGGAAGACTGGCTGCGGGACAAGGACGCAGTGCTGGTGCCCAAGGATTACGAGAAGTATTGCGGCGCGGGGTTGCAGGCGCTGCGGCGGTTTGGGGAACGGAAAAAGCTGATTTGGTGCAGCTATGAAATGGATGAAGGCTCTTTCCTCTATTTGGAAGAGCGGATCCACCGGGCCCGGGAAGAAAAGCCGATCTAACGGCGAGCCGCTGGCGATTCGCGCACGGAGCGCTGCTTGCCGTTACACCATTGGGCATCGCCGGATTTTTTACTGCAATGCTAAATGATCGTTTAGCGGTGCAAAGCCTCCCTTGTCAAAGGGAGGGGGACCGCGTAAGCGGTGGAGGGATTCATCGCCCGTAGGGCGATATGCTGCTTTGCAGCATGGAATCCCCCAGTCAAAAATCAGAGATTTTTGCCAGC
>JAZNLC010000056.1:0-32986 GCA_045578895.1 Faecousia sp.
TCGCGAACCAGTCCGCAGACTGGTGTGGCGATCCCGTAAATAGAGGGGAATTACTGGTTTTTATATGCGAAAATGTTTGAGATTCCACGGGATTCCCACGCCAGTGTGAACACTGGCTCGGAATGACATCGTTTTTTGACAATCTGTAATGTGCGTTGCGGATACCGCAACGCACATTTATTATCAGTAACCTTTTGCTTCAAAGTCCTGGCGGCGCAGCTCCTGGGCATCCAAAAACTGCAGCCATGCGTGGCTGTCCAGGAAAGGATTCTCACCCGGGTGGTCCAGCATCCACTGCCGCTTTTCCAGGGTGCGGTTCTGGGCGGGATGGTTGCCCAGCATGATATCCACATGGTAATTGCGAAGCTTCACAAAGGTCTCCTTCAGCCGTTGGCACTTGTCCAGAGGCAGACCAAACTTGCGGCAGTAATCCTTATACACCGTCAGCAGGCCAACACCGCCGAAATAACCGGCTCTCAGCGTCTGTCTTCCGTCGGTCACATCAAAGAAGAAGGTCATGGTGCCCAGGGTATGGCCGGGGCTTAACACGCAGGTGATATCCGTATTGCCCAGGCGGATATGATCGCCGTCTTCAATTTCAATATCCGGCCAGCAGATGGGATCACTGGGTCGGGGACCCCACTGCACCAGTCCACGGTCAGGACACTCCCGCAACAGCGCGGTATCTGCGGCGCTCATGCAGACCTTGGCTCCGGTCAGCACGCGCAGCTCGTTGCCGCTGCCGAAATGGTCAAAGTGACCGTGGGAGTGGATGATGTATTTGATATCCATGGGATCAAAGCCCAAAGACCGGATGGAGTGCAGCATCATGTGGGTGGTGTGGCCGTAGCCGGTATCGAAGAGAATCAGACCGTCGCCGGTATCGATGAGGTGGGAGCAGACTTTCTGATCGCCTACATAATAGAGATTGCCGAAGATCCGGAAGGGATCAATGGCATACTTGTCCGGATGGTCATAGAAATCCTGCAGGTTGGGAATAAAGCTTGCTTCTACCTGTTCGTAAGGATCGTTTGTTCCGAAAGAATAGTTAAAGACGGGCATGGTCAGGCCTCCTCAATATAAATACTTGCCGTTCCAGCCGCCGGTTGGCTCGTCGTTTTCCAGCGTGAGCGTACCACCCACATACACCTGGCGGATGCCTTCGTTATGCCGGAAGGGGTTTACATAATCTGCACGATCTATAATGGTGTCGAAATCAAACAGAGTCAGATCCGCATCATAACCGACCCGGATCAGACCTTTATTTTTCAGCTTGTAGCGCCGGGCGGGCATGCCGGTGATCCGGTGGATGCCTTCTTCCCGGGACAGGATCTCCCTTTCACGAATGTAGCGGCCCAAATATCGGGGGAAAGTACCGATGCCACGGGGATGGTTGATCACATCAAATTTGCGAATGGTGCCGTCGGAGCCTACCATGCACCGGGGGTGCTTTAATATGGTTTCCACATTTTCTTCACACATAGAGAAGCGGCATTCGCGCACATTGCCCTTGTTTCGGCGCAGCAGTTCCATACAGCCGTAGAAGGGTTCCATACCCAATTCTTTCGCGGCTTCGGCATAGGTTTTGCCGATGGCCCAGGGAGTCTCGTCAGCCCGGACGATTAGGAAGTTTTCCAGGCCCACATAGTACATGCTGTTGTCCCAGCCGGGGTCGTTGATCTCATAGATCTCCTTGCGGATGGCTTCGACGATGACGGGATCTTCCAGGCTCTTGGCAAAGGCAACCGCTCCCTTGTCAAGATACTTGGGCGGAATGGCGGTGAGCGTGGTGGTGGAAGCAGCAGTGTAGGGGTAGGCATCCAAAGAGATATCCAACCCTTCGGCCAAGGCTTCGTCGATCATGGATAAAGCGGTCCCACAGCGACTCCAAAAAGGTTGTCCAACGCACTTAAAATGAGAGATATTCACACCTACCTTGGCCTCACGGGCAATGTGGATGCACTCTGCCACACTGTCAAACAGACCGGCAGATTCGGAGCGGGAATGGGTAGTGTAGATGCCGCCGTAGGGGGCGATGGCTTTGGCAAGCTCCGTCAGCTCGTGGGTGTTTGAGTAGATGCCCGGCACATAGGAAAGACCGGTGGAATAGCCTGCGGCGCCGGCTTCCATTTCAGTTGCCAAAATGGCCTGCATTTGGGCGATCTCTTCCGGGGTGGCGGCATCACTGCGAAGACCCATGACACTGGCGCGCAAAGGACCGTGACCGGCAAAATAGCGTTGATTGACACCCATCTCCCAGGTTTCGTATTCCCGCAGTTCGTCAGCGATGGAGGAGTACAGCTTGGCATCGGGATTCATGAACTCTTTGGCCACCGGATCCATGGTATCCAAAGCGGGAGACAATGTTTTGCCGCAGTTGCCTGCCAGCTCTGTGGTGACACCCTGACGAAGCACATGCAGTCTGTGCGGGTCATCGGCAAAGGCATAATCTGCGTGGGAATGGACATCGATAAAGCCGGGGGCAAGACAAAGCCCATGAGCATCCACAACGGCTTCCGCATTTCCTAAGTTCTGCCCGATTGCGGCGACTTTGCCGCCGTCGATGGCAACATCACCGTAAAACGGGGGCGCTCCGCTACCGTCATAGACCAGCGCATTTTTTATGATCCGTTCATACATATATAAGACTTCCTTTGAGAAAACCGCCCTGGCAGTGCCACGGACGGTTTTTGATATTTATTCCATTTCCACCATTTCTTTTTTCAACTCATGATGACGGACCAGGAAACGGCGGATGGCAAACAGACCTGCGATGCAGGCGATGCAGGCTACATTACTCCAGGGGTCATCATGGGAAAGAATGACATGGCGGGTGATCGCCACCGTCAGCACTTCCAAAATGTTGGCGGGGGTGGTATCGATCAGCATACGCACAAATTCTAGACCGACCACGATGGTCAAAATGTTGTGCAGATAGTTGCTGATATTGGCGATGTAAGTAATGTCTGTAATACAGCGGTATACTTCAAATGCCAGCGCGGCAAGCAGCGCAATTAAAGTCAGCGCGGCAACCACACGCTCCAAAAAATGCAGGATACGGCGGAATACATGTTCTACCCGATGATCGTGCTTTTCCTGCCGTTCTATCCGCTCGGCCAATTTAGCATCGTGATAGTGTTTGTTATGGTGATGGCTCATGGAGATTCCTCCTCAGTGTCATATAATAACAGTTTACATGAAAACATGAAAAAAGGGAAGAGGTTTATCCCTTTGCCTGGAAAAATTTTCTCATATCCACGCATGCTTGCGCTACTTCCAACCGCAGCTCCCGGGCACTCATACGCAGCACACCGCTGCGCAGGCTGCTCAGCTGCACCAAAGAGTCAGAGGTGGCTACCTTTAAATTATAGTGATTGCCGATCTGCGCCACCAATGCTTCAATATAGGCATCGGCAGTCTCGCCCTCCGCGGTATAGACCACCTGCAGATTGTGAAACTGTTCTTTTGTTCCGGGATTGCCCTTGACCTTGTAGCCGTCAAAGACCACTACAGTGCGGCATTTTTTAAAGCCGGTGTAGCTGCTGAGAGCATCCAAAAGACCTCTGCGGGCCGCTTCCAAATCGTGCGCCGCAATGCTTGCCAGGTCATCCCAGGCAAAGATGATGTTGTAGCCATCTACAATGAGATACTGCTGCCGCAGAGGACGGATGGTCAGCTTTTCTTCTGCCGGTCTGTTCTTTGGCTCACTGTAGCTGGGACGCTTGATGGGGCCGAATTCCCGTTCCATAATCGCTTCCAAAGCTTTGTCATCGGCATAGAGATTGCGGGTGATGATTTGGGGCTTTTCCTTTTTCAGGCCGCTTTCCAGATGCATGTACTCCGTTACCTGATCCCAGGGAACATGGAAGCCGGCACCGTGATCACAGAAGACAGAGCCGGGAGGGTTGTCTAGATCTGCCACGGGATCGTAGCCGGTTTCGGCGACTACCGCTTCCGTGTTGTGACAGGGCGCGTAGCCTTTTAAGGAAACTTGAAGCATACCCCGGCCTTGGGTATAGGCGGCTACCTGGTCGGCATAGTCACCCAGTTCCGAAGCGGGCACGATGCCCCGCAGGGTGGTGATGTTGCCGCCGGATTCGGGAGATTCAAACTCACCGCTCATGGCCCGAATGTCCGTGATGGCACGGCCGATCTGTTCGGTGGGAAGAGTGAGGATAAAATCATACCAAGGCTCCAAAAGCACCGATTTTGCCTGCATCAGGCCATGGCGCACTGCCCGGTAGGTAGCCTGCCGGAAATCACCGCCCTCGGTATGCTTCAAGTGGGCCTTGCCGATGAGCAGGGAGATCTTCATATCGGTGATGGGCGCGCCGGTGAGTACACCCAAATGGGTCTTCTCGGACAGATGACCCAGCACCAAATGCTGGAAGGGTGCTTCCAGCACATCGGTGGAGCAGAGAGTATCAAATACCAGGCCGCTTCCCTGAGGCAGTGGTTCCAGGAGGAGATGTACTTCCGCGTAGTGGCGCAACGGTTCGTAATGCCCCACACCTTCCACGACATTCGCAATGGTTTCTTTATAGTAGATCCGGCCGGAATCCAAGGTAGCTTCCAGAGAGAAACGCTCCTTGATCAGACTGCTCAGGACTTCCAGCTGGATCTTGCCCATGATCTGCACATGGATCTGTTTCAGTCGGTCATCCCAAAGCAGGCGCAGCATGGGATCTTCCTCTTCCAGCTGCCGCAGCTTGGGCAGCACGGTCATGGGATCGCAGCCTTTCGGTAAACCGATGCGATAGGTCATCACCGGCTCCAGCACCGGTGCCGGAGAAGAAGGCTCAGCGCCAAGACCCTGGCCCGCGTAGGTGGCGGAAAGACCGGTGACGGCACAGAGCATACCGGCGCAGACGGTATCCGCAGCCGAGAATTTATCGCCGGAGTACAGCCGCAGCTGAACGCATTTTTCTTCAAGACTTTCGCCTTTCCGGTTTTTATAGGGCAGCGTACTGCGCACGGCAAGGCTGCCGCCGGTGACTTTCAGCCATGTCAGCCGGTTGCCCTGGGGATCCCGGGAAATCTTATAGACCTTTGCGCCAAACGCCTCTGCGCAATCAGGTTCCGGGGTATACCGATCCAGAATATCCAACAATTCTTGTACACCTTCCAACTTCAGTGCGGAGCCAAAGCAGCAGGGGAACAATCCGCGCTGCTCCACCAGACTCCGGATGTTGGCCTCGGTGACGATGCCGGCTTCCAGATAGGTTTCCAGCAGGGCTTCGTCGCACATGGCGGCGTTTTCTTCTAAATGATCCCGGTCACCAAAATCAATGCAGCGATCACTGAGGGTATCTTTTAGCTGCTGCAGAAGCTCCTTCCGCTCTACACCGGGCAGGTCCATCTTGTTAATAAAGAGAACAGTGGGTACATGGTACTTTTCCAGCAGCCGCCAAAGCGTCATGGTATGGGCCTGAACACCGTCGGTGCCGCTGATGACCAATACGGCACAATCCAAAACCGGCAGTGTCCGTTCCGCTTCTGCGGAAAAATCCGCGTGGCCGGGGGTGTCCACCAGTGTGACATCCCGCCGCTCCAGGGAAAAGCGGGCCTGCTTGGAAAAAATGGTGATACCTCTTGCCCGTTCCAGTGCGTGGGTATCCAAAAACGCGTTCCGGTGATCGACCCGGCCCAAAGTGCGCCTTGCGCCGGAGATATAGAGCATCGCTTCGGAAAGGGTGGTCTTTCCCGCGTCCACATGGGCCAGTAGACCCGTACAACATGGTATCTTCTTCGATTGTTCAGACATGGTACAAGCCCCCTCCCATGGATAATTTCGACCATTATACCATGGGAGAGGGCTTTCGTCGATAGAAAAACCGATGTTTTTATAAAAAGTGTGGCATTGCCTGCCTATATAGCTGTGGAACTGCCTGCGTATGTGGGCATCACTTTTTGCAGAGTGTGCACCCGGAATGGGATTGTGCAAAATCTTCCCTAAGTGTATAGGATGTGATTATTTTTGATTTGTCTGCTGCGCGTATTGGTCTCGCACACGTTTTGCAAGTCCCAGGATAGCTTCGATACGGGAAAAAGAGACATCCAGAGCATAACCTTTTTCGTCTGCTGCTTTGCGCAGTTCTTCCAGTATGGCGACGGCCTGATCCATGGTTTCCAAACCCGCCTCCGGCTTGAGCGCAATTGCGCTGCCTTCCGCACAAAGCATGATCGCCCAGTGCCATCGGCTCGTGAAGTCTCGCCGTGCTTCTGCCCGGAAGTAGCCGGCTTCTTTATTTGTAATATAGCGCATAGCCTGGGGACGGTTATACCCGGCATCGGTCATAGCCTTGGCGGTATTTCCGTAAATCATCATCAGGCAGGCTTGGGCACCGACTGCGCCTAAGTATTTTCGGTCGGCCTGACTAAGGACCCGCTCTGTATCGTTGCGGACTTGTAAATAGTATTCCGCGCAAAGATCCAGTGATTGCTGCTGCCAAACCTTTGAATCAGAGCAAGAGAGTACATCGCCCCGGGCATCCAAACAGCGGCTCCAGGCCAGTTTAAACCGTGCCACGGAATCAATGGGAAGTTTTTGAATATCTCCGGAACTTGTGACAAGTTCCCAGGTTTGGCGGCACAGTTCAATACCAAAATCCAGCGTTTTTTTACCGCCAAATATCCGACCACGGCCATCCATATGGATGGATTCCGCACAGATGGCAATGATGTAGAGGGCATATTCCCGGAAAAAGTCGGTCGAATCCAGTCGGAAGGCCTGCCGGATGCAGAGAAATGCCTCCTGGGTATAGGTCAGCTGTTTGCCCTTGGTAAAGCCAAAGTGCGCGCCTTCTGATGTCTGCTTGGCATAGGCAGCATACAGTGAGGCCTTTCTTAGATGGAAAATGCCGTATGTCGGATCCTCCCGGATACATTCGTCCGCCAGAGCGCAGCCTTTTTGGAAGACAACATCGGGACTCATGCCATCAAAATACTTTACATCCACATTACCCAAGCGGAAATCCATCATAAGATCCGCCATCATTTGCAGTGTCCGGCAATGGAAGAGGAGAAAACGCCGTTTCCGTTTTGTGGTCCAGTTTTCTTCAAAGCGCGTTTCGCCTGCCTCGAAGGCCTCCTTTTGCTTGTGGAGACTGGAAAGAATGCAGCACATCAGCCTGAGGGCACAGGCTTTCTCAGACTGCCCCAGACGGGACAGTGACGATGCGATCGTAGATCCAAAGAACCAGATAGTATAATGGTCTGCACTGGCTCCTTCCTGAATGAGAAAACTAAGAATATTACAATAGGACGCGGCTACGGTATCTTGATCCTCGCCGGTGATATCCTGGATCACGCTGCGCTCCAAAACCGCCAGTTGCCGTGTTCCTTCCGGGTCTTTGTCACTATCCAAATTACCTGCGTGGCGGATGGGTGCGGAGAAGTAACTGTCGATCAAATCGGCCTGCACGGTGCGATCCCAGTTCGGATAGTTGCGGCGATTTTCCGTTTCTGCCAGGCGGCTCATAGGAAGAATGTTTTCCAGCTTTTGGTTGCTCTCAGCAGGCTGCAGGATCAGCCAGCACCGCAGAACCGGAGCAATGACAGAAAATGTACTTGCAGATCGCAAAGCTTGCCGCAGCAATCTGTGGGAATAATCAATATTGCCGTTGCTCCGTTCTACCAGCAGACCGCCCATAAATCGCTTCAGGCGCGCAAATGAGATGGGATTCCAAAAATGCATCCAGGGATGGTCAGCGGGTATAGTGGAAAAAGTTTGACTGGTATGCAGCGTATGAGAAAAATCTTCCAACTCACTGGGGGTAATGCCGTGCTGCATAATACCGATCAAGTACAGTTGCATGGCGGTTCTGGTGTAATCTTCTTCGTCCTCCAAGAATCGGCTCACATCGAAAAAATAGTCGATGATCAGATCATTCAAATTGCCGGGAAGCTTTTCAAGCAGCTGCAGCAGATAGGTGTCGATCGCTTCCGCGCCGTTCATGGTCTGCTCCAGAAGGGAGATCTCGGCGAAATCCTTCTTGCCCAGCATGACTAACCGCCGGGCAATGATCTCCATGCCCAGCATATTTTTGCTGCAGGGATTTTCCAGGATCTTATCGGCTACTTTTTGAGATACCTGCTTATGCTCCGCAGCAAAAAGAGAATGGAGGATGGCGCGCAGTTCCGTTTCTTTAGGAGGTTCCAAGTGAATTTTCTGGAAGCGAAAACCGGTCAATGCGGCGGGGTTAATCCGCACAGCGCCGGTGGTGGACAGAATCAGGCGTATGGAAGCGGACATTTCCGGCGGTAGAAAGCGGGATTCAAAAAGCGCCTGATCCGGGGCAAGCTGGTCGATGGCATCCAGGAAGAACATACAAGTGGGTCCCGTATAGTGTTTCATTCGCTCCTGGAAATGCTCCTGCAGCTGGTCATCCGCAACATCCGGAAAAACCTTGCCTTGAATCGTCTCCAAATGCCAAATCATCAATCGCATCAATTGCTGTACGGTCATACAACTGGAACTGATTCCACAGAAAAACACGACACTTTGATAGTTGTTCTTCCGGTACATTTGATCCAGCTTGGCCATAAGCGCACTTTTTCCGCAGCCGCCCTCACCCTCAAGCATGACTACCTGTGAGTAGCGGACGGCATCTATGATCTGCTGCAGGGTGTCCTTCCGCTCAACAAAATTGCGGAGGTGGTTTTCTGAGATGATGGCATCCTCCTCCCGCTGGCGCTGTTGCCAGGAAAGGTTCTTCCGAGCAGCCCAGCGTGGGGCAAGAATCTGTTCCAAAAGCGTGTAAAGCTTTTCTGAAAAATCATCATAGCCGGTTAGATTTCCGTTATCACTTTCCAAACGGTAGGTGATTACATGGGCACCGGGAGTGTTCAGAATTTTCTGACGGAGGATAGCCATACGATGCGCATCCTCATCATTGGCAGAAAGGAAGACCTCTTTTTGCTCCGGCGTCAAAGAAGTCTCATCCATCGGCTCACGCAGGCAGAAGATACAGCGATCCAACTGCCCTTTGGCCGTATATATACCGAAGCGGATCTCCAGTTCCGTGACGCTGATATTCAAGTCATTGGGAATAAAATTCATCTGAGCGCCTGCCTCCCGGATTTGATCCACCGGAGGGATCCATCCGTACCGCTGACCCAGCAGCACGATCATGTAGGGTTTGCAGTTCTGAACCTCACGGAGACAGACACTAAGGATCTTGGAGGTACTTTCCACACTGTCTGTGTCGGCGGTGGAAATACCCCATCGAAGATCTACAAACTGAACATTTTCACCGTTTTTAACCGCCTGCTCCCGCAATCGGGGCATAACAGTACGGTGAAGTGCATCGCGCTCACCCTGCATATCCTTAAAGGTACTGGAAACAAAAAACGATTGCACGCTATGCCACTCCTTTATTCTTGACATCGGTATTGCAGTTCCGGACGATGGGTATCCCGGGTGGGCCCACACGGAACGAAAAACAATTTGCGAAAAACATATCCGCATTATACCATAAAGCGAGAAGTTCGTCGAGGAAAAAACGCAGTTTTTTCGATATAGGCATAGCACAGTGATTGTGTTTTTTTGATCCGTGATGTATAATCAGGTTGTTTTCGCGAACGAAACCGCAACAGTGCATGAAAAGGTTTCAGAATAGGAAAAGAGGGAACGATCATGAAAAAGAAAACTCGTTGGCTTACGGAAACTGCGGTACTGCTGGCGCTGCTGGTTTGTCTGCAGGCAATCACAAAACCTTTGGGCCAGCTGGTCACCGGTACTTGTGTCAATGCGGTTTTGGCAATTGCTGTCTTGCTCGTGGGTATGAGCAGCGGTATAACAATTGCTTTGATTAGCCCCGTGTGTGCGTATTTGTTCGGTATTGCGCCAAACTTTGTGACCGTCTTGCCAATTATGATTGGAAATGTGTGCTTTGTGGTGCTGCTGCGGGTGCTTGCCGGAAAAAACCAAAAGCCTGTATGGAGGCAGCCGGTGGCATTGGTAACTGCGGCAGGTATCAAGTTCTTGGTGCTGTACTTGCTGGTGGTGGAGGTCATCTGCGATTTGGCTTCCGACGCGCTTCTAGGTAAGAAACTGGGAGAGATTGTTGTTTTGGCACCTCCTATGCTGAAGATGCTGCCCACAATGTTCGCTTGGCCTCAGCTGTTTACCGCCCTTATTGGCGGTGCAGTGGCACTGCTGATCACCCCGGTGCTTCGTAAGGCACTGAAAAAATAAGCGCAAATAAGATTGACCCCGGTTTCGAGGAACCGGGGTCAATCCTTTGCTTCTTCGGGCGATCATATCCGATACAGGAAGTGCGTGGCGCATTTTTGGAAATTTTTTTTGGAAGAACGAGGTATTATTTAGCCCGATATTTCCGTAAACGGTTGACTTCCTGATGCGTGAGAGCTATACTTAACATGGTTCATAGTTTGTTCATAATGGGTGATGGTGACTATCGGTATCTTTGCTGTTGCCGGAGCACCGGATTCCCGGATGAAAGGAATGTAAATCATGGAGAGAAGAGGAAGTAAATTCTTTGCGCGGCTTTGTGCCCTGCTGACCGCAGTGGCATTGCTGTGCGCCTTTGGCATTATTGCGCTGGCGGCAGACGGGGATACAGTCAATGAACCGGTCTGCTATACCCACGGTGATGTCAACGGAGACGGTGTCATCGACAACCGTGATGCCATCTATACGCTGTATCACTTTATGTACGGCGAAGAACAGTACCCGGTGGACCAGGACTGGGACTTTAACAGTGACGGAGAGCACAGCAATAAGGATGCTATCTATGTGCTGTACGCTTCTTTGTATACCGACGACCCGGACTATCAGCTGAAGGGATTTGTCCACAGCTACTATGATCCCGCATGGGAATGGTCTGAGGAAGATGGTGAGGTTACCGCTCAGGTGGCCTTCAAGTGCGGCTGTGGTGAGGACCATTTGTTCGCTACCGAAGAAGGCGGCATTACGGTTGTCGGTGAGATCACAAAGGAACCTACCTGTGCGGAGGCAGGTACCTTTGTCTACACTGCGACCATTGAGTTTGATGGTCAGGAGTATACCAATACCAAGACTGAGACCATCGATGCCCTGGGCCATGAAATGGATGGCTTCCAGGACTGCGATAACGGTGTACAGTGCAGCCGCTGCGACTACGCGCTGCCTGCTTTGGGTCATGCCTGGGAGAAGACCGGCGAAACCGAGGCAACTTGCGCGAAGCGCGCTACCATCACCTACCAGTGCCAGAACTGCTTCAGCACCAGAACCGAAGAGACCGGCGAGTTCGCAGATCATAACTTCGTGGATGATGGAGAGATCACGGATGAGGCAGATCCCTGTAAGGTCACCAAGCAGCTGAAGTGTACGGCTTGTCCTCTGACTGCTGTGGATTCTGTCTACTATGTCCACGACTATGTTGCTGAGATCGTGGCTCCTACCTGTGTGCAGCCCGGCAGCAAGCAGTACGTTTGCTCCAAATGCGGCGACCGGGAAAAGGACGCTGAAGGCAACGACAAGATCGAAGTGCTGACCGATGCGAACGCCCATGCCTGGACGGCAACCGATGAGGAAGGCGTTTTCAGGTGCGATCATTGCGATAGCATCAAGAGAACCGTCAATGCGGTGAATCAGGCAGTCAGTAAGACCAACCTGGAAGCTGCCGACGAGATGAAGCTGTCCGATAACGGTGCATCCATGGCAGTGGACAGCGATACTCTGTCCGGCCTGGGTCTGGAAGATGAAAACAGCACCCTGAAGGTCACAGTGGACTCCGTTCCTGTTGAGAATCTACAGCTGCCGGAAGAGCAGAAGAATATGATCCTGAGCGGAACAGTCTACGATTTCAAGATGGAGGTCAACGAAACACCGGTCGATGACTTCGGTACAACTGAGATCACCATTTCTCTGCCTTATGAGCTGTCTGAGGGCGAAGACCCCGAATCCATTCAGGTGTGGTACATCGATGATGCGACGGGCACGGTGGAGAGCTTTGAGGGCACTTACAACAACGGTTTTGTTACCTTTACCACTAACCACTTCTCTTACTATACCGTTACCCGTATGACACCCGCGGAGCGCTGCGCCCGTTACGGCCATATCGAGGTTGCGACTCATAAGGATGCTACCTGTACCGAGAACGGTTTTGATCTGGTACAGTGCCAGCGCTGCGGCGCGAAGAGTGTCGATCAGGTTCTGCCCAAGATCGGCCACAGCTATGTGGAAGCCACCAAGGCTGCTACCTGCACCGAGGAAGGCGAAGTAACCAAAACTTGTGAGAACTGCGGCCGATACCTGATTGAGAAGATCCCCGCTTTGGGCCACAAGATGGAAAAGAACGAGACTCTGTCTACGGTGGCTACCTGCACTTCTGCCGGTAAGGAAGTACATAACTGTGTCAGAGAGGGCTGCAGTGAGAAGATCGAGAAGATCCTGCCCCAGCTGACCCACTCCTACAAGCTTTATGACGAAAAGGACCCCGATTGTACCAACAAGGGTCACAAGAAGAATAAGTGCGAGTATTGCGGCCATGTGGTGACAGAAATTGAAAAGGCACCTACCGGTCATGACTATTTGCCTGAAAATGCTATTTGGCAGTGGTCTGAGGACCATAAGAGCGCAAAGGTTATTTTGGTCTGCGCTCATGACAAAAACCACACCAAGGAACTGACTGCGGTGGTCTCTGCTGAGACCAAAACGGAGACTACCTGCCTGGGCAGCGGTGCCGTTACCTACACCGCGGTTGCCAAGTTTAATAAGGCAGAGTTTACCAATTCCGTGACCGTTGCACAGGCTGCAGCAGGCCATAAGCCCGGCAGCAGCTGGAGCAAGGACGAAACTGCCCACTGGCATGTTTGCTCTGCTTGCGGTGAAACCGTGGATGTGGCATTCCATAACTGGGATGAAGGCAAGGTAACGACTGCGCCTACCTGTGCCGAAGCAGGTGAGACGCTGTATACCTGCACCACCTGCGGCCAGCAAAAAACCGTGACTGTCAAGGCCACCGGTGCCCATGACTACCACTTCGGTATCTGCAAAAACTGTGGCTTTGGCCAAAGTACCTGCAGCCATGAACTGACCAGGCAGACACCTGCGGATATGAGCGAATACGGTCTCTGCGAAGGTGCGCTGTTCTACTGGATGACCTGCGATTGCGGCCAGAACAAGACCCTGGTGGGCGAGGAACTGGGCTGCAACTTTGGTGAGCCGGCATACCGTATGGAGACCGATAAGTACGGCTGGGAGTACGAGGTAGAGATCGTTACCTGCCCGGATTGCGGCCTGGTTGGCGAGACTTACAACTACCCCGGTATTGATGAAGAAAACTGCGCACGGATTTGGATCGACAGCGTACGGATTCTGAAAGACGGCGAAGTCTTGCTGGAACAGGTGAACATTGGTGAAGATGTTCTGCAGCAGCATCCCATTGTAATCGTTGTCGATGAGACCGATCTGAGCCAGTACGGCTTCTGCGGAGCCATTGTTAAGGAAATGACCTGCCCCTGCGGACAGAATGGTGGCTTCGGCTTTGATACAGAGGGCGGTTGCCAGTTCCAGTATAATGCCGGTGTAGAGACCTGCGTCAACTGTGGCGGCGAGGTCCGAATGGAGATGAAGATCACGAAGGGTGAGACAGAGTGTATTACCATTCGTGAGAATACCCGCGAGTTCTATATTGGCGGAGAACTGGTCCATACATATACATGGACAAGTACTGATATCTATCACAATGAGGAACTGGTAAGCTACC
Source organism: Faecousia sp. (assembly GCA_045578895.1). GTDB lineage: Bacteria > Bacillota > Clostridia > Oscillospirales > Oscillospiraceae > Faecousia. Next base: position 13,716 of record JAZNLC010000056.1, read on the forward strand.
GCCTTAAGGGTGACAGCTGCGAAGACGGTCTTGAGATGGTTCATCGTTGTGTTATCTGCGGCGAGACCAGCACAAGAACAGTTTACTATCATGAGACCTGCGTTTCCAGATCCATCGACCTCAGCGGTTACGATATCTGCTCGGATACACTGATCCAGCGCGTTTGCCCCTGCGGTAAGCAAAAGGAGAGCACGCTGACCAGCAGCAACGGTAATTTCTGCCAGTTTGGTTACAGCGACAATGATGGTGACGGCCTCTATGAATCCGGTGAATGCTGGCAGTGCCATGCGACCAGTACCATCACGGCCACCTGCAACGACAAAGACGAAGATTGTTATGGCTTTGTTTACTATACAGAGACTTACCGTGATAAACAGGGCAACCTGATCGCCACAGCTTACCGTGCGCATTATGATACGCTTCACAACCTGGAGACGACAGCAACACTGGAAAACCCTGATGATTGCACAAAGGGTGTTTTGATCGTTGAGTCTTGTAAGGATTGTGACTATCAATCCGAATGGACGGTTAATCACCACTATCATCAGGAAAAGGCTGTCTTTGACCTGAGCGCTTTCAATATGTGCGCTACCCGGGGCGTACTGATGTCCTGCCTTTGCGGTGAGGAGGAATACTTCTACTACAGTGGCGGCGGATGCGAATGGGTCGAGCTTGATAACGGCGAGTGGGGCAGCAAATGTATCCATTGCGGTATTGAGTCTAAAGAAACCTCCCGTTTGGTAAAGGCTGTGGATCCCTGCCATACTGTCCGCAATGTTACACTGAGCTTCTCCAGAGACGGTGAGGTTCTGGGCAAGTTCAGCTTCGATACCCAGCGTCCGAACCACTTCTTTAAGTATGAACTGACGATTCTGGATCCTGCTGCCGGTTGCACAGGTGGTGTCAGGGCCGACGGTGTTTGCGTGCTGTGTGGCTATGAGCAGCACGTTGAGACCCCCGACGGAATGGAAGACCACCCCTGCTTCCCGCTGGATCAGGAGATCATCTGCCGTGAAGGCCTGTGTGGCATTTTGGCAAAGACTACCAACGGCTGCGCCTGCGGCGAGGAACAATGGACCAATGTCGAGTGGCATGGTGACCAATGCTACTTTGAGCATATCGGTCACGACGAGCAGACCGACCAGGAGATCAGTGAATGCAAAACTTGCGGCACAATCTGCAAGGAACAGCATTCCTTCAGACCGGATTCCGCTACTACCTGCATCGGCGTACATGTCAATGATTATGAATTCTACAAGGACGGTCAGCTGCTGTGCCGGTATGAGCAAACCTATGAAGGTCGGGAGCATGTCCATGTTGCTGAGCCTACCATGCTGGGCGAGACCTGCATGGATGGTGTCCAGTTGAGCTGGAATTGTATTTGGTGCGATGAAGGCTATACGGAAGACTTTATCCGTTATGAGGGTCATTCCACATTCCCCACAGAGGCAGAGTTGATATACGCCGGCGATGAGACCTGCGGACGGATATTCCTGCAGCTGAATCGCTGCGCCTGCGGCGAAAACAGCCACGTTAATCTGCAGGACTATACTTGCGACTGGGAATTCCTGAGCCATGACGATCAGACCAATATTCGGACTGAGAAGTGTCGGACCTGCGGCGTGATTAAAACCACCAAGCAGTATGAGGAAACCCAACCCGGTACCTGTGACGCACAGAATGTTTTGGAATACTCTTACACGCTGGACGGCAATGTGCTGTGCCAGGGCAAGAAGGGTCTGGACTTCAAGCGCCATGTCTGCCGGTATGTCTTTGAGCTTTTGGGCCAGACCTGTAACGACGGCTACTACATGACCCAGGAGTGCGTATACTGCGACTATACACAGAAAGATGAAACTGTCTACTACGGCTGCAATATGCATACTGTGGATGAAGTGACCGTATGCGACAATGAAGCCATTTGTCATCCCATCCGGGTGTTGCACCAAAGCTGCGCCTGCGGCCTGCGGAAGATGGTTGCTATGGCTGACGGTAACTGCTGGTTTGAACATGTGGGAACAGACGAGGCCACCGGCTATGAGATCCGGCGCTGCAACAACTGCGGTCTGGAAAAAGTCGGTAAGTCCCGCACCGAGCGTACCCCTGGCAGCTGCGAGGCTACCGAGATCCTGGATTATACCTACAGCCTCAACGGTGAGGAACTGGGCTCCATCGTCAGAAGCTATGCAGTTACCATGCATGATATACGGTACAGCTTCACGCTGGAAGGCGAATCCTGTGACGATGGCTACTATGTCACCGAACAGTGTCGGAATTGCCAGTATTTCTACAGCAATCCCAACCGTGAGGGTGGCCACCGGGAGTTCCCCCTGCTCTCTTATGACCTGACCGACTTCGGCATCTGTGGCGGTGATGTTTGGATCAACAGATGCCCCTGCGGTGACAACATATACTACAGCGGCTATGTGAGCTGTAATTGGCAGTGGACCGGCAATACGGATCCTGATACCGGCCTGGAAGAGAGATACTGCGCAACCTGTGACAGCTACAGCTACTACGGTGAGGTAGGCGTCAAGGATCCCAATACTTGCAAATTTGTTGGCAATTATGTCTTCAAGCTGGTTAAAAATGGGGAACTGTTGCTGAATGTATCTGAGCCTATCGAAACCTATAAGCATCAGCATCTTGTGGCAGGTGTGAACTTTGATACCGAGGACCGCAACTGCGAAAGCGGCGCGACTGTCCGTATGGTATGTAAGTGCGGCGATGCATACGAAGATCATATTACCGGGCATAACCACTATCAGGTGGGCTATATCGATCTAAAGGCTGCCGGCTTCTGCGGCGGTGAGATCAGCACCGGTGGCTGTGTCTGCGGCAAGGACGATCCCTGGCTCAACTATGATGTAAGATGCACGAATATGACCAGTACCCAGAGCAATTTTAAGGATGCGGATGGTGTTACGCACCATCAGGAAATCCGCGAGTGCAAGACTTGTGGTCTAAAGATCGTGTATCAGTGGTACGAAACTCCGGATGCCGGCTGCCGGTATATCCATCATGAGACCTACGAGATCTACAAGAATGAGGAACTGATCGACACCCTGACCGTGCACAGACGCATTGCTCGCCATGTAATGGGCAATGACGCTGTTTATACACTGGCAGAGGGTTCTGTGACCTGCGAGGACGGCCTGAATGTGGCTTGGAACTGCACAGAGTGCGGTGAGTATCTTACCGGTACGACTAACGGTCATCATCTGAACAAGACAGAAACTGTTATTGACCTGACACCTTACGGTTCTGTCTGCGGCGCTTCCTTGCAGCTGTATCAGTGTCCCTGCAGTGCGAAGATCCAGGAGTACCGCTACGGCGACGGCCACAAGTGTGACATGTCTGAGTATGGCATCACATCCTGGATCACCGGTGCTGCCGTTGGCGATCAGCCCGGCATCCATGAGCATATTTACCTGTATAACAATGCCTGGGAAGTGGGATGCGGAGTTACCGATCCTATTCCCTGCGGCCTGCGGCTGCGCAGGGCCGAATACTGGCTGGAAGAGAAGTGTGTTGCCGAGAAATATATCACATGGATGGGCTATGATGCACAGAATGACGAATGGAAAGACATCGTCACTTATAGCACCGGTGAGCTGGTTCCCTGGCACGATTATCAGGTAACCAGTAGCGACAACCGTGTCAACGGTACCGGTACTACTACCTACAATATGGATTGCGCCTGCGGCAGCTATCGCCACGAAAGCGAGACCTGGGAGAACGATATGCTGACCAAGCGTGAGAATGATTACTACAACGCGCTGTCCATCGGTCAGGTAAAACGGTTCCAAATTCTGGACGAAGGCTTTGTGTTCGTACAGAGCAAGGTGCATGCGGATGAATCCTTCATGTTGCCCATCGACAGCGTCCACACTACTACCGAGATGGACGGCAGCCAGTATACGGATCGGTACAACCATTCCTACGACTTCTCCGGAAGCTGTAAGGAAGTCTTTACCCACATCGATCGCAATGGTAACCAGTATGTCAGCGACGGACACGCCCATGTGATCCGTGATGTGTGGGAAATGCACATCCAGCCTACCTGCACCAAGTACGGTGAGATGGTACGCCCCTGCCGGATCTGCGGTGAAGTGACCGACCAGGAACGCTCCACCACAAGCCCCACCATGCATAGCTTCCAGTGGGACGATGAAAAGGGCAAGTATGTATGTGCAGATTGCCAGCTGGAAAGCGTCAGAGATTTCAGCGGCTCCATAGCTATGGAAGACCTGACTGTGGCTAGCGACGCGGATTACACGATCGGCTACTGGAACAGAGACGAAATCGAAGTGATGCCCAGAGTGAGCGTCATCCTCTATGATGTCAGTGCCGATGAAAATGACGAGCTGGTATTGACCGGTATCGAATTTACCGAGCTGACACTGGATCAGCTGGGCAGCAAGGGTCTGTCTTTCAACAAGGCTGCCACTCAGACCGCTGCGGATCAGGCCATTGCTGATGCCGGCTACAGCGGAAGCTACGGCATCCGGATCTCCTTCATCCCCCTGGAGACGCAGGACGAACTGGACTACGCCATCACCTTTGACACCCAGACTACCGCAGAATGAGGAGAATGACGATGAACAGAAAAATAACAATTCTTATATCTCTTCTGCTGGTAAGCGTATTGCTGGCATTACCCGTATTTGCAACCACTGGCAGCGGCTTCGCTGCTGCCAGTGTGTCCACTGTTGAGGCCGGTGATACTGTTGAGGCAGTATTCTACCTGAAGGGCTTTGAAAAAGTGAACGCGCTGTCCGTTTCTTACAAGGTACCTGCCGGCACGGAACTGGTATCTGCTCAGTGGCTGATTCAGGGTACCATCAGCGATGTGAACACCACTAAGGCTCAGGCTGTATGGACTAAAGCGGATCCCGTGGACATGACCGAAAGTACGGCTGTGTTCAAAGTGACTCTGAAGGTCCTGGAGCCTGCTGCAGATGCTACGGAGGTCAACTATAAAGTAGAATTCCAATCTACCGTAAAGCTGGATGCGACTCTTTTGGGAACCGTCAGTGCCAGTGCTTCTTTTGCACTGAAGACCGGCTGCGACCATTCCTATGGCAGCAACTGGACTTATGACACACAGGACCACTGGCATGTCTGCGCAAACTGCGATGAGGTAGTGGACAAGGCAGCGCATACCCTGAAATGGGTGGTGGACCTGCAGCCTACCGAAACTGCAGAAGGCAAGAGGCACCAGGCTTGTGAAATCTGTGAATACACTGCGGAGCCGGTTGCTATCGAAAAGCTGAAGCATGAACCTGTACCGGTTACCGGCAAGAAAGCTACCTGCACTGAAAACGGCATTGTGGATCATTTCTACTGTGAGGCCTGCGACAGATACTATGCCAGCGTAAACGGTGCGGTTGGCAAGCAGATTACCAGAAACGATCTGACCATCAAGGCTACCGGCCATGCCTATGGCGACGGCTGGAAGTATGACGCGCAGGGTCATTGGCATGCCTGTGCAAATTGCGATAAGGTAGTGGACAAGGCAGCGCATACTCTGAAATGGGTGGTGGACCTGCAGCCTACCGAAACTGCAGAAGGCAAGAGGCACCAGACTTGTGAAATCTGTGAATATACCGCGGAGCCGGTTGCTATCGAAAAGCTGAAGCATGAACCTGTACCGGTTGCCGGCAAGAAAGCTACCTGCACCGAAAACGGCATTGTGGATCATTTCTACTGTGAGGCCTGCGACAGATATTATGCCAGCGTAAACGGTGCGGTTGGTAAGCAGACGACCAAGAACGATCTGACCATCAAGGCTACCGGCCATGCCTATGGCGATGGCTGGAAGTATGACGCGCAGGGTCATTGGCAGGCCTGTACCACATGCGGCAAGACCTCCAATGCTGTAGATCATAAGCTGAAATGGGTGGTGGACACCTATCCCACAGAAGCCACAGAAGGCAAGAAGCACCAGACTTGTGAAATCTGTGAATATACTGGGGAGCCGGTTGTTATCGAAAAGCTGAAACATAGTCCCGTTTTGGTGGCCGGCAAGCAGGCTACCTGCACGGAAGACGGCTTGGAAGAACATTTCTACTGCTCCAGCTGCGGCGGCCATTATACCAGCGAGAATGGTAAAGCGGGCAAGTGGGTCGCCAAGGACGCGCTGATTGTAAAGGCTACCGGTCACTCCTTCGCGGAGGCGTGGGCTACCGATGAAAAGAGTCACTGGCATGTATGCAAGTGCGGTGAGACTGACGGTAAGGTGAACCATGAATTTGAACTGACCGGCGCGAAGGAAGCAACTGCGGAAGAACCCGGCTATACCGGCGATGCGGTTTGTAAGGTTTGCGAGTACATAGGGAAGAAGGGCGAAGAGATCCCGTGCTTGGAGACAGAGCCCGCAACAGAACCCGCAGAGGATCCTTCTGTTGCTCCCACACAGACCCAACCTGCGCAAACGGAAGCGCCTGGGGAACCTGATCAGGAGAAAAAGGGAAATCCCGCTGCATGGATCGTTCCTTTGACCATTGCCGCGGCAGCCGCGGTAGTGGTACCCATCGTGATCAAACGCAAGCGCAAATAAAACAAAAACAGGGCAGCGATAGATAACTGTCGCTGCCCTGTAGATGCTTTCTGAATTGGTTTGTGTGAATATACCGGTATCCGTGCAAACGAGTCCAGAAATACAAAAGCAGGAGAAAACCTATGAAGAAGTTGACCCTCATATTGATAGCATTGGTGCTGAGTATGGCGCTGGCGGTATCCGTATACGCGCAGCAAACTGTGGTCAAGCTGGAAGGAACTACCTCTCAGCCGGGACATACGCTCTTTTTAAAAGTGATGGTTACAGAATCCCTGGCCGGTGACACCATGGGCATTACCTACAGCTTTGATGAGAATCTGCTGGAAGCGGTGCCGGAATCCTGCAGCTGGGAAAAGGCAGGCGTTTTGCAGGACTTCAGCCTATCTGATGAGGCTGGCGTTTGGACAGCCAATCAGGAAACGGATCTCTACGGAACGGTGTGCATTTTGGCGTTTCGCGTTCGCGAAGACGCAAAACCTGTGGAAACAACAGTAAAATGTACTTTAATCGTGAAGCGGGGCGCTGAAAATGTGGGTAGCTTTACAGCGGAAGCCACTGTGAAAATCGTCTGTGGACATACCTATGGACGGTGGGAAAGCAACGGTGAGATGTTTCATAAGCGTGTTTGCAGCCTTTGCGCAGATGTGCAGAATCAAGCCCATACCTGGGATGAAGGCACAGTGTCACAGAGCGACAAGGAAAATACGGACATCAAAACCTATCGGTGCACTGTCTGCGGTGCTACAAAACAAGAGGAGATCCCCGGAACAGAAACGGAAGAGGAAGCAACGCAGCCAAGCAGCCGTCCTACGGGCAACAGCAATCCCAATTCGACGCTGCCTACCGTGACACGGCCTACGGAGCCTGCAGAAAGCAGCAATCCCACCCAACCCGGAAATCAACAGCCTACCCAAAGCAGCAACCCCACCCAACCCGGGAATCAACAGCCGACCCAAAGCAGCAATCCTACCCAATCCGGCAGCCAGCGGCCTACCCAAAACGGCAACTCCAGCCAAACCGGTGGTGATCAAAAGCCTTCCACGGCACCCGGAACCCAGGGGCAGAACGGCAACAACGGTGTTCCCCAGGCTTCGGAGAAGGATCCGTCTGCGGTAACTACCCCTCACAGCGATGAAACGGCGGATCAGACGGAAAATACGGCTACCCATGACCACGAAAATGCAACGCCTGCGCAAACGCAGTACCCAACACAGGATCCTCATGCGGGCCATGACCACAGCAGTGCGGATACGGCACCATCTGCCAATGCGGAGCAACGGTTGATTGCTGCCATCGGTATTTTCCTGGTGCTGGGATTATTCCTGGCGGTCAGCGCGTGGGTCGTAAAAAGAAAACATTGATAATGCAAAGACCGTGTGAGGACAGCCTCACACGGTCTAACTTATTTTAATGCAAGATCTTTGTTGTTTTTTGCTTTTTTCTGCTGGCGCAGCCAGGTGTTCATAACCATGCTGTGGGGCAGCAGTTTCACCAGCCTGACCTGCATCCGTACGGGCAGACCGTGGACGGAGTAATCCTTTTTGGAGCGGTAAAGATCCTTCAGGCCGGTGGCAACCACATCTTTTGCTTCATACAACCGATCGAAATACTGGACTTCCCCTCCGTTGGTTTGGAAAGCGTGGCTGAAGAATTCTGTCTTTACCCAGCCGGGATTCATGGCCATCATGCGGATGCCTTTCGGCTTCAGCTCCCGATTCATGGCGCGGCAATAGCTCAGTACAAAGGCCTTGGTAGCGCCGTAGGTGGTGATATAGGGGACCGGCTGGAAAGCGGACAGACTATCCAGCTGCAGAATGTGGCTGCCGGAAGCCATATAGGGAAGAGAAAGCCGTGTCATGGCCAGCAGCGCCTTGCAGTTAAGATCCACCATCTTCATTTCATCGTCCAGAGGTATCTTTTCAAAGCTGCCGAATTTACCGAAGCCCGCGGCATTGACCAGCAATTTCACATTGGGGTTTTCCGCTTGCAAAGCAGCAGCATAGATGGCAAAACTTTCTTCTTTGGAAAGATCCAGGGTGAGGATCTTCAAAGGTACCGTGACTTGGTTTTGCAGGTTGGCCAGGGCATCGCCGCGGCGGGCAATGACCCATACCTCATCAACGCTCACATAGTCTTTCAGCTGCAGCACAAACTCCCGGCCCATGCCGGAAGAAGCGCCGGTGACAACGGCAATATTCATGTGGTTTCCTCCTGATAAGTTTTGGCTGCGTCCAACAGGACTGCTTTTGTGTTGGGAAGGATCTCTTCCTGAACGGAAGCAAGAAGATGCTCCAGGCATTTGCGGATGTCGGGGCCTGGAATAAAGCCGATCGCCAGGAGATCTTTGCCGTTAACCGCCAAATCCTTGACAGACAAGCATGCTGCTTCGGCTTGGATCTCTTCGATCAAAACGCGGATCTGACGAAAATGTTCCGTTTCTTCTTTGGTACCCTTGCTGCTGAAATCTGCTTCCTGCAAGGCAAGCAGATCCAGGGTCTGCTGAATACCGTACTGGCCCAGACGGCGGCGAAGAAGCCGTTTGTCCGGCTCCAAAGGGGTCATGTGCCGCTCAATCAAAAAGACTACATGCCGGCGCAGAGCGGTGGGCGCTTTCAACCGCAGAAGAATGTTGTTTGCCATTTCAGCACCGAGCCTGGCGTGTCCAAGAAAATGACCGATGCCATCACTGTCCAAGGAGAAAGTGCCGGGCTTACCGATATCGTGCAGCAGTGCTGCCCAGCGCAAGGGCAGTGTGCCGGGAACATTCTGTACCACATGAGAAATATGCGAATACAGGTCCAACGCGTGATGGGGATTCTTTTGGTCGAAGCCTACGGCGGCGGACAGTTCCGGGATCACTTGCGTCAGAATGCGCTGAAAACGGGTCAGATCCCCGGCGTGCACCAACGGAAGCAGGCCGCACAGCTCGTCAAATACCCGTTCCCTGGCCAAACTGTCCATCAGCGGTGCCAGAGAGTCCATGGCGTGGGCGGTGGCTTCTTCCACTGCAAGATGGTATCGAACGGAGAAACGGACACCCCGCAGAATCCGCAGGGCATCTTCGTTAAAGCGGTGTACAGGATCCCCCACCGCCCGCAGAACACGGTTTTTCAGGTCTTCCCGGCCGCCGAAGGGGTCGGCAAACCCTCGGGTGGAGGAATAGGCCATGGCGTTGACGGTAAAGTCCCGGCGGCTCAGGTCCGCTTCAATATCCGTAACGAACCGCACCCAACCGGGGTGGCGGTTATCGGCATAGTCACCTTCTGTGCGGAAGGTGGTGATCTCGACCGGCTTGCCGTCTGTGAGCACCGAGACGGTGCCATGCTTTTCGCCGGCCAGGACCAACCGGCAATCTGCGAAAACACTGCGGATCTGCTCCGGGGTGGCGGCGGTACAAAGATCATAGTCGTGGGGTATCAGGCCTAAAAGGGAATCCCGCACGCAGCCGCCTACCGCATAGGCGGCAAAGCCTGCTTCTTCCAGCCTGCGGATGCAGGTTTGTATGGAATCCGGTAAAAACATGGCATTATTCTCCCTGCTTGACGGTAAATCCATCCAACAAAAGGGCGACAGCACTGCATCCGTAAAGAACACCGTACAAGCTTCCCGGAATTGCTGCGATGCAGCAGAAGACCGTTCCGCGGCTGAGCAGCAGGTAGGGCAGAACACCCTTTTTGTCTGTCTCCAGCGCAGCCCGGTGGTAAGCGGTCAGCATCAAGCCGACCACCGAAAGCATGGGAAACAGGTACCGCAGCAGTTCGGGTTCCCCGCTCCACTGCGGATAGCGGCAGATCAAAAACAGCAGCAGAAATAAGACCGGGGGACAGTATACGAAAGGATGCAGCCGCAGCTTGCGGTACATGGCAAAGGCTAACAGAAGGGCGCATAAGGCGCTGACAGCAGCGAGAATGCCGGTCAGCACCACAAGAGGCTGGGCTTGCCCGGCCAGAAGCTGCCAGGCGGTATAGGCATAGCCTACAGCAAAAAAGACCATGCTGACGGCGCTTAGGGGTGTGGGGGAAAAATGGTATACCTGCCGCTTTTTTAGGGAAAGACACAAAATGCAGATGGCAGCGGCCAAAAGCAGCCAGGAAAACAGTTTTCCCGGATGACCTACAGCCAGCAGACCCTTGCTGTCTTCACCGGAAGAAAGCGTCCACTGCTGCACACACAGGCACAAGAGACCCAGCCCGGCGCAAAGGGTGGATATAACGGGCAATTTGGAGAGGAATTTCATGGTAATATCACTCCTGAGAATGGCAGACGAACACTGTCAGTGCTCTGGGATGTAAAATGCGGGACTTTGTAAAGTAAGGCAGGTCAATGCGCCAGGGCGGCATTGGCTTCTTCTTCCAAAACGCGGTAGGCCACCTTGCCGACCAAGGTTTTCGGCAGCTCCGTGCGGAACTCAATCTCACGGGGCATGGCATATTTGGCTACATGCTCTTTGCAGTAATCAAGCAGCTCCTGCTTCAGCGCTTCCGTAGGTTCAATGCCGGGCATCGGAACGATGAAAGCCTTGACCTTTTGACCACGGTAATCATCGGGAATGCCGATAACGCAGGAAAGCAGAACTTTTTCGTGGCCGTCGATGATGTTTTCCAGCTGGGAAGGATACACATTGTATCCGGAGGAGACAATCATCCGCTTGATCCGCTGGCGGAAATAGACAAAGCCGTCACTGTCCATACGGCCCAGGTCGCCGGTGTGCAGCCATATACGGCCATCACCGTGGCCGCGCAGGGTGTTGGCGGTTTCTTCGGGATTGTTCATATAGCCCAGCATCACGGTGGGACCGGAGATACAGATCTCACCTTCAATGTTGGCATCCACCTCTTCGGTGGTGCCGGGGGTGACGATCTTATAATACACATCGGGGAATGGCACACCGATGGAGCCGCTGCGGGCGTAATCCTTGGGCGTCAGACAGGAGGCGGTGACGCATTCGGTGGTGCCGAAGCCTTCCCGGATCTGCTCGCTGCAGCCGTGGTCCTTCAGGAATTGGTCGACTTTCTTTTTCAGCTCCGGAGACAGACTGTCACCGCCGGAGAAAATGCCTTTCAGGAAACTCAGGTCTGCGCCTTGCAGGTTCTCCGCCCGCAGCAGTGCTTCAAACAGCGTCGGCACACCGGGAATAATATTGGGCTTCTGCTTGATTAGGGTATCCGCATAAGTCTTGATATTAAACTGGGGCAGCAAAATGCAGGTAGCGCCGCCAATCAAAGCGGTGTGGATACCGATTCCAAGGCCGAAACCGTGGAATACGGGCATCACGGAAAGCATTTTCATGCCTGTTATGCTGCCAAAGCCGGAAGCGGCGATGGTCTGCATACCCAGTGCGTTAAAGTTCAGATTGGAGAGCATAATGCCCTTGCTGGTGCCGGTGGTTCCGCCGGAGTAGAGAATCGCACCGCAGTCCTCTGCTTTGCCGGTGTCGGCGGGGAGGACAGCGTTTTTGCCGGCTGCGATCATGTTTTTCCAGAGCGTATAGCCGGTTTTCGGCAACTTGGGATTGGCCCGTGCATTTTTGGTCATAGGATACAGCGCATTCAGCGGAAAAGGAAGCTCATCCTGAATCCGGGCAATCAGGATCGTACGGTTGCCTGTCACCTGGGCCACCTTGCCGTAAAACTGATCCAGGGTCAGAATGGCTTTGCTGTCGGACACTTCCAAATAGAAGGCGATTTCCTTGGGCGCGGACAGGGGATGAATCATGCTGGGAATGGCACCGATGCGGTTGAGGGCATAGAAACAGTCCAATGCCTGAGGAGTATTGGGCATACAGATGGTGACTCTGTCGCCTTTGCGGATGCCCAGATTTACGAGTCCTTTGGCTGTGGCTTCAATACGGGCCAGAAATTCTGCGTAGGTGGTTTTCTTGCCCATGAAGACATAGGCATCGCTATTGGGATACTGCTTGGCGTTGCGCTGCAGCAGCTGATACATAGTTAAATTGGGATAATCGAGGGAAACGGGTGTTGAACCGTAAAATGCCCGCCAGGGAGCGGAAGCGGAAAGACCCATAGGAATGATTCCTTTCTGTTTCTGTAATGAGGATGCATATTCGTTTGTGCGGGCAGTGCCTGCATAAACGATCATTTGGCAGATCATATCCGATATTATACCAATCCCGGGAACTGATTTCCACTATTTCTGAAAAAATATTCAAAAATACTTGTTTCCTTCCGGGAAGACGAGTATAATGGAAAAATAATGTGATGTTTTGGAGGCGGTAGATCTATGTTGATCGGCGGCGTAGCTGTTTTGAGTGCTTTGCTGGCGGCGGTGTGGTGTGTCTGCAGCGGAAGCTTTGTGGGTCTTGCGTGGCTTTGGAAACTGCCCGTAGGCTTTGCGGCGGCATTTCTTGCGCAGGCGGCACTGATCTTTGCGGCGGTGTGGATCCTAAGTAAGACCATCGACCTGAACAAGCCCCAGGAAAAGGATTCTGCTTTTTTCCGTTGGATGATCGGTGTACTGGCAGAGGCTGCCCATACGATCCTGATGATGCGTGTTCATACCCGTGGCTTCGAGAATGTACCGAAAGACGGCAGATTTATGATGGTGTGCAACCATCTGAACGACTTTGACCCTGTCGTGCTGATCCATCATTTTCGCCGCAGCCAGCTGGCCTTTATCTCCAAGCGGGAAAACGGAAGCCGGTTTATTGTAGGTACTTTGATGCACCGGATCATGTGCCAGCCCATCAACCGGGAAAATGACCGGGAAGCGCTGAAGACCATTTTGAACTGCATTCGCCTTTTGAAGGAAGATATGGTATCCATTGGTGTGTTTCCGGAAGGTTACACCAGTCTGGATCACAAGCTTCACAGTTTCCGCCCCGGTGTATTTAAGATCGCCCAAAAGGCGAAAGTGCCGATCGTGGTGTGCACGATTACCAATACCTTTAAAGTTATGGGCAATCTGAAAAAACTGAAGCCGACGGATATTGACCTGCATCTGCTGGCGGTGATTCCTCCGGAGGAGCTGGAAGGTGTCACCACTGTGGAGATTGCCAACCGGATCCATGCTATGATGGCTGAGGATCTGGGGCCGGAATATGCCGAAGAAGCATAATTGCTACTTGATTTACGCAGAGATTCTTTGTATAATGAACATTCATTAAGAAGTATAATCCATAAATTGGAGGAAATAGTATGAAGAACAGTGAGAAAACACTGGATATGATCGTTAACCTCTGCAAGAACAGAGGCTATGTCTATGCAGGCTCCGAAATTTACGGCGGTCTGGCCAACTCCTGGGACTACGGCCCTCTGGGTGTGGAATTCAAGAACAACGTTAAGAAGGCCTGGCTGAAGAAGTTCGTTCAGGAATCCGAGTATAACGTCGGCCTGGATGCCGCCATCATTATGAATCCTCAGACCTGGGTTACCACCGGCCACGTGGGCTCTTTCTCTGACCCCCTGGTTGACTGCAAGGGCTGCGGCTCCCGTCAGCGCGCCGACCAGCTGATTTCTGCTTCCGAAAGCGGCAAGGAAGTCAATGTCGATGCCATGAACACCGATCAGATGAACGACTTTATCCAGGATCATGAGGATGTTGTCTGCCCCAACTGCGGCAAGCATCACTTCACCTCTATCCGTAACTTCAACCTGATGTTCCAGACCAAGATCGGTGTTACCGAGGACTCCTCCTCTGTCGCCTACCTGCGTCCCGAGACTGCCCAGGGTATCTTCGTCAACTTTGCCAACATCCAGCGCACCACCCGCAAGAAGCTGCCCTTCGGCGTCTGCCAGGTCGGTAAGGCTTTCCGAAACGAGATCACTCCCGGCAACTTCACCTTCCGTACCCGTGAGTTCGAGCAGATGGAATGCGAATTCTTCTGCCAGCCCGGTACTGACCTGGAGTGGTTTGCCTACTGGAAGGATTACTGTGTCAACTGGCTGACCAGCCTGGGCATCAAGTTTGAGTCCCTGCGTCTGCGGGACCACGATCCCGCTGAGCTGGCTTTCTACTCCCGGGCTACCACCGATATCGAATACCAGTTCCCCTTCGGCAACGGCTGGGGAGAACTGTGGGGCATTGCTGACCGTACCGATTACGACCTGGGCCGCCATCAGGAGGCCTCCGGTAAGAACCTGGAGTACTACGACCAGGAGAAGAACGAGCACTACATTCCTTATGTTATCGAGCCTTCTTTGGGCTGCGACCGTGTGGCGCTGGCATTCTTGTGCGAAGCCTACGATGAAGAAGTGGTTGGCATGGACAAGAAGGGCAATCCCGATGTTCGCACCGTGCTGCACCTGCATCCTGCCCTGGCTCCCTTCAAGGCAGCAGTGCTGCCCCTCTCCAAAAAGCTGAGCCCCAAGGCCGAAGAAATTTACAAGATGCTGAAGAAGGACTTCATGGTTGACTTCGACGATGCCGGCTCTATCGGCAAGCGTTACCGCCGTGAGGACGAAATCGGTACCCCCTTGTGCATCACCGTTGACTTCCAGACCGTGGGTGATGAGAATACCCCCGCTGACGATTGCGTTACCGTCCGTGACCGCGACACCATGGAGCAGGTTCGTATTCCGATCAGCGAGCTGAATGCCTACATTGCCGCCAAGTGCGAATTCTAAGAAACACACAAGACGGGGGCTGCCGCTTTCGCGGGAGCCCCTCACTTTTGGAGAAATAGCTATGAGAACATTTAATAAATCTTCCAAACTGGAAAATGTCCTGTATGATGTCCGCGGCCCGGTGGTGGATGAAGCCAGCCGTATGGAAGAGCAGGGTATGCATATTCTGAAGCTGAATATTGGCAATCCGGCACCCTTCGGCTTCCGCGCGCCGGAAGAAGTGATTCAGGATATGCGGGATAATATCGTCAACAGCCAGGGATACTCTGACTCCCGCGGCATCTTTGCTGCCCGTAAGGCTGTCATGCAGTATGCCCAAATCAAGCACATCCCCAATGTGGAAATGAAGGATATCTTCACCGGCAACGGTGCCAGTGAGCTGATCCAGCTGTCCCTGAACGCCCTTCTGGACCCCGGTGACGAGGTATTGATCCCTTCCCCTGACTACCCGCTTTGGACCGCATGTACCAATCTGGCGGGCGGTAAGGCGGTGCATTACATCTGCGACGAACAGTCCGATTGGTATCCCGACCCTGCGGATATCGAAAGCAAGATCACCTGCAAAACCAAGGCTATCGTTATTATCAATCCCAATAACCCCACCGGCGCACTGTATCCCAAAGAATTGCTGGAGAAGATCGTGGATATTGCCCGCCGCCATGAGCTGATCATTTTCTCTGATGAAATCTATGACCGGCTGGTCATGGACGGAGAACAGCATATTTCCACCGCGTCCCTGGCACCGGATCTGTTTTGCGTAACGTTCAGCGGCCTGAGCAAGTCTCACATGGTCTGCGGATTCCGGGTTGGTTGGATGATCCTTTCCGGCAACAAGGCTTTGGCTAAGGACTATATCGCCGGCATCAACATGCTTTCCAATATGCGCCTTTGCTCCAATGTTCCCGGACAGGCGATTATTCAGACGGCGTTGGGTGGCTACCAAAGTGTCAATGAGTATATTGTGCCCGGGGGCCGTATCTATGAGCAGCGGGAGTTCGTCTACAAGGCTCTGAACGATATTCCCGGCATCAGCGCGGTAAAACCCAAGGCGGCATTCTATATCTTCCCCAAGATCGATACCAAGAAGTTCAACATCACCGATGACAGCAAGTTCGCTTTAGACTTCCTGAAGGAAAAGCGGGTACTGCTGATCCCCGGCAGCGGTTTTAACTGGAAGCAGCCGGATCACTTCCGGGTGGTATACCTGCCCCGTGTGGCCGACCTGAAAATGGCTACCGACAAGCTGGCGGACTTCCTCTCTCACTACCGTCAATAAAAAACGCTCCCTCAATTGAGGGAGCATTTTTTACGGTTGATTTACAGCGCCTGCGAATAGGGGAATGCCGCTGTCGGAGATCACAAACAGGAAGGGCCTATCCAGCACAAAATCAATGATTTCCTCCGGGGGGGCTGCTGCACCCGCACCGGGGAATTCAATGTAGGCAGCTGCTTTGACACCCTGCTCATCAATCTCGACCCGTACCGCCTGATTGGCTGCGGTCATAAAGACGGGACCGTTGAAGGCTTCGGAGAAGTCTGCTTTGCCCAACTGGAATAGGTCGGCAATACCCATGCGCTCAAATCCGCTGCGCAGATCCTGCTTCGCCTGAATGTCGAATTTGGGCACGGAAAGATTGACTTTCATATATTTGGTGTTTTCCCAACCCTCATAGGGTGCGGCAATCATTTGCAGATACTCGTCAGAAGATAAAACATCGTCTATGGTCTTATCCGCATCCGGCAGAATAAACCACATGCTGCTGCCGTTCTTGAGGCCTAAGGATACAGCTCCGTAATCTTTGCCCCAGTAATAATTCATTTGCCGCAGCTTTTGATTCATAAAAGTGCAGGTGATATCCCCGCCTGGGGCGTGGAAGACATCGTTTGTATTTTTCGCGGCACTGAATTCCGTGTTCCACTTGGACTGGAAATAGATGGTGGAGTAGAGCGCAAGAACGGCTTCTTCCGGAAGCCGGATTCCTTCTACGGAATCCCGCAGTAAACCACCGGTGTTGTTATTGAGCCATGCCTGGATATCTTTCACAGCCCTTTTACCGGAAAGATCCTGCCGGTAGACGGATGCGTAGTAGTCATGGGCCAAAATATCCATGGGGGCCTGGTAGTAAGAGACACTTTCATCTAACCACAGGGCGTTGGCCAAAGTGCAGACTTCGTTGCCGTTATCCCGGTAAGCGGTTTCCCAAAGAGCGCTGATCCGCTGCCGCAGAGATGCCAAATTGGCGACGCCCAAGGCGTCCAATATCTGCTGCCGGGTCTGCCCGGCGGTGAGCTCTGCCGTCATGGCGAGGCCGATGTAAGCGTTGATCGGCGAGTAGAGTTGATTCTCATCAGAGTCTGACAAAAACTGCAGGCAGCTGTCTGTTAAAAAGCCGCGCATCTGCACAAGCGCTTCTTCTACGGATGCAGACCGCTGCTTCAGCTCTGCGTCCCACTTGTCCAGCTCCTGCCGCCATGTATCCCGGTCGGTAGAATCGTCCAGATCCGGGCGATTTGCTACCCGCGGAGCAGCTGCTTCACTGACTACTTCGGCGGCGATGGCCATGGGAACGTCCACAAATTTAAAAATCAGTACAACAGCCAAAACAGCTGCGACGGCACCCAGCCAGGGAAGCCGCTTCTTTTTTACCCGCGCGGCTTCGGCGATGTGTTGATCGCTGATTTGACTGAAAGCTTCTTCCAGCTTCCTTCGCTTCATATAAAATACCCCTCCTTCTGCAAGTAGCCTTTCAGCGCATTTCGGATGCGGTTCAGACGGACAGACACAGTACCATCGCGAAGACCGGTGTCTCCGGCGATCTGCTTGACGCTGTCACCGAACCAGTAGCGCTTCACAAAGAGAATCCGATTCTCCTTGCTTTGTGTGTCTAAAAAACGGTCTATGGCACGGCCCAGCTCTTTGGCATCCAAAGTCTCCCAAAGACGGTCATCTGGGATGCACCCTGCCAGTTCATCCAGAGAAAGATCGTATGTGCTGTCGCGCATTTTCGCAGTGTTGCTCCGACGCTTTTTCAGTGCGATATTTCTGCCGGTCCGATATGTATAGGCGCATAGTGGATCGGGCCGCTCCGGCGGAATGGCATTCCAAAGGGCCAAATAAGTATCGTTCACGCATTCTTCAGCATCCCGGGGAGAACGCAGAATGTTCATAGCGATCCTGTAAAGCTGTGCGCCAAACCGGTGAGCCAGTGCGTCAATTGCGGTCTCGGCCCGGGCAAACAACAATTTGATTATTTTTGCGTCGTCCATCGTTGCACCTCCTTCTACTTATATACTACCGCAACGGAACCGTTATCTTACAACAGCATACCATAAATATGGGTATATTTCTACGGATAACGGTTAATACTTTCAAATAATACTACTGACAGGAGGAAAAATATGAAAGTAAAGGAACTGATGACAGGGAATGTGATCTCGATCGGTGCCGAGGAACCGGTATCTGTAGCGGCCAGGGCGCTTACACATTACAATATCGGTATGCTGCCGGTGCAGGAAAAGACAGGGCAGCTTTGCGGAGTGCTTACGGACCGGGATATCGTGATCCGCTGTTTGGCTGCAGGGCGCGATCCGGAGAATACCAGTGTGCAGGATATCATGACCGCACAGATCCATACGGTAGGACCGGAAATGGATGCGTCATTGGCAGCACATCTGATGGGAAGACAGCAGATCCGGCGGTTGCCGGTGGTGGAGAACGGAAAACTCTGCGGAATGCTTAGTTTAGGCGATCTCGCGAATCAAGAGGAAATTGTTTACGACGCAGCTGATGCACTTAGTGACATTACAAGCGGGATTTCTGAGAGATAACAGCCTAAAAAGGTAGTTTTTGCAACAAAAAAGAGAAAATGAAAAAACAAGAAAAATATTTGAAAAAAATTAAAAATAGGTATTGACAAATTGAAACGAAAGTGGTATCATATGCAAGCTGTCCGATGAACGGCCACACACCGGGAGGTCAGCGAGCGCTGTACCTTGTAAATTGAATAACGCAAAGACGAACAAAACACCTTGGACAATTGATGAATTGTTTAAGTTTCGTGTAAACGAATTTAAGCCAACGAAAATTCTTGAGTATATTTGCTAGACAAATTATTCAAAACTTGATT